>CAZFHF010000006.1:9832-24691 GCA_964518655.1 uncultured Bacteroidales bacterium
AAGCAAGAAATGAACTAAAAATTCCTCAAGGATTCGATACTGTAGCAGTTATTGCTGTAGGATACCTGGCAGATTCAGATAAGGATTTTCCAGAAGAATTAAGAAAAAGAGAAAAAGAACAACGTGAAAGGAAACCTTTAAGTGAACTGGTATATTCCGGTGTCTGGGGCCAGCAGATGTATTAATTCAATAATTTTAAAACTTTGCATTAATTCTTAAATTTATTACTCTTCCGGTCAAATAATTTGGGACGGCAAATAAATTTGGAATCCCAAACTGATTCTTAATAGTCCTGACCCATTGATAAGATATTTGATTTTCAATACCCAGCAAATTAAATATTTCTATATTCAGCCAGATACTTTTAAAATGACCGGCAAAGTTTGCTTCATTAACTACCCTGTCAGTCCTTAACAGGGATTTTGACAAACCTATATCAACTCTTTTATAAGCTTTCATAGTATATACTTCGTGAGGTTTGTTGTATTCCGGGGAACCATAAGGAAGCCTGCTTCCGTAGAAAAAGCTTAAATGTACTTTATAATCAGGGTTATTCGGAAAATAATCCTGGAAAAACATTCCAAAACTAATAAACTGGTTAGTGGGTCTTGGATAGTATCCCGGAAAAACCACAGTCCTGTCAGGATTTATGTAATAATCCTTATATATGTCTTCTTTTGTTTGCATTATTGATAGTGTAGCCCATGATTCAGCATCCGGGACAAACTCACCGTTTATCTTAAAATCTATACCCGCAGCATAACCCCTGGCAAAATACTGTGGCAGGTACTGTATCTCGACATCATCAATCTTATAGGGAATCAGATTAAATAAATATTTATAATATATTTCAGTTGAAAAAACAAATGGCCTGTCCCATGCATTAAAATTAAAATCACTTCCAATAAGATAGTGTATTGATTTCTGTGCTTTGATATCCTCATATATATTACCTTCAGGGTCTCTTAGCTCCTTATAAAAGGGAGGTTGATAATAATACCCCGATGCAAAATGAAACCGTATATCCCTGTTCCAGTTTGGATCCAGTGATAAAACAGCTCTCGGACTTATCACGAGCTGGTCATTTATCGTCCAGTAATGTGCTCTTATACCCGCTGTCAGAAATAAATCGCAACTACCTGACTGAAAATGGTATGTATTCTGAAAAAATGAAGTTATTCTTTCAGAATACAACTTATTATCTGACATGGTGGTTCTTGATAAAAGGACTTCCGAATCAGAATAAGGGATCGAATAACCAACCGAATCAATCATCTCCCATTCCCTTATTTTATCATCTATTTCTTCAATCTGGAATTTTAATCCCCACTTGAAATTATTATTATCAGAATACCAGGTTCCTTTATGTGAAAGCGAATAAACAAAGGCATCAAGATAATTTCTTGCATGTTGAAGATATGTGCCTACTCCAAGATTTAACAGGCTGTCGCCATAAGTCTCTGATTCAGCAACATTATCAAGAAGATTTATGAGATACTGCCCCTGGATATCATATGTTATGCTTTCATATGTGTTGAATAATGAACCTATAAGTTTAAGTGACAAATTTTTTACAGGATGGTAATCCAAAGATATTGCTCCTGTATAGGTTTCAAAAAAGTCTTTTTCCTGGCCGTCATAGTATATTTTAAATTTGAAAGTCTGCTGATACGTTCCAAAAGCTGTCTCTCTTGTCTCAGGTATAACATTGTATTTATTACTTGCAATATTGCCAAGTATTCCTATCTCCAGCGATTTACTTAAGTCAATTGTCATATAAGTCTGAAAATCCAGAAATGATGGTTTATAGTCTCCCCTTGTCTGAAGATTACGCAGAAGATATTGATTTGATTTATACCGCATTCCTGTTATCCAGGTGAATTTTTTATTTCGCGTGGTACCTTCAAGATGTGCTGATCCTCCTAAAAGACTTGCTGAGGCACTGCCACCAAAGCTGCTGGGTCTTTTATATTTTATATCGAGTACTGACGACATTTTATCCCCATACTGAGCATCAAAACCCCCGGCAGAAAATTGAATTGAAGCAACCAGATCTGAATTTATAAAACTTAATCCTTCCTGCTGTCCCGCCTTAACCAGTAAAGGCCTGTAAACCTCAATATCATTTACATATACCAGGTTTTCATCAAAATTTCCTCCTCTTACTGAATACTGAGAGCTAAACTCACTTCTTATCGATGCCCCTAATGTAGTTAATATAGTCTCAATCCCCCCTGTGGCAGAAGGCAGAAAATCTATAACCTTAATATCAATTCTTTCAAGAGTGCCTACTCTGTCAAACTCACTCTGAATCAATACTTCCTCTATCTCTTCACTCCTGGGAACAAGGTGCCTGATGATTTCCAATACTTCACCCTTTCCCAGCCTCACAGGCACAACAATTTTATCATAGCCAATAAAGGAAATATTAATTATTAAGTCCTGATTTGCCGGAACAGTCAATTCAAAATAGCCATCCTCATTTGTTATTGTACCATTTTTCCTATCTTCATCAATAACAGTAGCTCCTATGACCGGAATATTTTTCTCATCCGTTATTTTACCTTTTATCGTTCCGTTTTCCTGGCAATAACTATTGTTAAAACTTAACAGAATCAGAATAAAGCTTATAACTCCTTTTAACAATCTCATCCTGTAATATATATCGTTGTGTGTAATAACTTCAATATAGCTGATAAATTGTGCAGTCAGTTTTTTTAATGTTTCATTTTATGCTATTTATCATTCTTAAAATCCCCCCTTTTAAGCGCTTCAAAGAACTTGGCCCAGGCAAATGGATTAAATATCTGGTACGTCGGGCTCATCCATTTATTAAAAGTCTGCCTGTACTGCTGCTCCATCACATTATTAAAATTCTCTTTTGCATTAGGTGAATTATCCAGTATAATTTGTGCCTTAATTATGGCTATGTTCCGCCTCGCCCTCTCATCATCATCCTCAGGTAACCTAAGATTCAGAAATGCCTCTTTGAATTCTTCATAGGATTTCCATGGATATATCTCAACTTCATCAATGAGAATCGTATCCTGATGTAATATAAAGTCAATAGTCAGAAAAGGCTTGGGAAGTGTATCGGGAATTACAAGTATCCTTCTTTTATATCCTACAGTTGAGAACAGAACAGTATCATTAACCTCAGTAACAATTGAAAATATACCGTCATTATCAGATATAGTACCCCGCAGATTGTTCATTATTAATATGTGAGCAAAAGGCAACGGCTCCAGTATTTCATTTGTGATTCTTCCTGTCAGCTGAACAAGTTTCTTGTCCTGACAATAAGCCAGTGCAGTAAAAATTACATTAATGATAAAGAACAGGATAATTTTTCTCATTAATTATGCTTATGTTGACAATATTCCGGATTAATGTATATCTAAAACTCAAAATTTCAAAAATAGTTAAAATAATAAACTTAAAATCTTAAATAAATTGATATGGCAGTATTTTTATGTTTTTACTGTTATATTATATTTTTTAATGCTAATTTTCATATATTAAGATTTGAAACTAATTCAAATAAATTATTATGATATATCAAAAAGAAATCAGATTAAGTGGTTTTAAAAGGGGATTTCACCTGATAACCAGGATAATTGAAGATAACCTGGAAAAGCTGCCGGAAACAGGTTTAGTTAACATACTTGTAAAACACACTACAGCAGCCCTTGTTCTGAATGAAAATGCGGATCCTTCGGTCAGGGCTGATTTCCGGTCATTTATTGATAAGCTGATCCCGGATAACAATATGATATATACACATACACTTGAGGGGCCGGATGATATGTCATCACATATAAAATCTTCTGTTTTCGGCCAGTCACTTACTATCCCCGTAACAAATCACAGACTGAATTTAGGTATATGGCAGGGAATATATTTCTGTGAATTCAGAAACTCCGGCGGGCCAAGAGAACTTGTCCTTACAGTTACGGGGTAATCAATGCAAATATTTTGATATAGCTTTGCAAATTAGCTCTGCACAGCTTAATTTTACATATAGAATCACTGTTCATATTAAGGATTTAAAAACTAAATAAAAAATATCTTTTCTTATGTTTAATGATAAAGATATTATACAGCTAAAGAATAAAGGAATTACTGAAGAAAAGGTTATTGACCAGATCAATGCATTTAAAAAAGGAATTCCCTACATTAAGCTAATAAGGGCCTCAGGGATTAAAGACGGCATAAATCCTTTAAATGAGAAATTACTGAACCATTATACACAGATATTTGAATCATCAGGAAAGCTGAATAAGATAAAATTTGTGCCTGCATCAGGCGCCGCATCCAGAATGTTCAAAGCCCTTTATGAGTTTAAGTCAACATGTTCGAAAATTGATTTTAACTATAAGATATTGAAAAGTGATGCATATAAACAAGTGAGATTATTTTTTGACAACATTAACAAATTTGCTTTTTATGCTGACTTAAAGAAAACATTATCAGCAAAAAATGAAGATCCCGGGCAACTTATTACTGATAAGAAATTTAACATAATTCTTGATGCATTGCTGAATACGCAGGACCTTAATTACGGAAATATACCCAAAGGGCTTTTAAAGTTTCATCTGTATAATGGCAAAAGTCGCACAGCGGTTGAAGAACATATGGTTGAAGGGGCCCTTTATTCAAAGAATAGCGACGGTTCCGTGAAAATACACTTTACAGCATCCCAGGAACATATTAGTCTTTTTAAGAAACTTATCGAACACGTTAAAGCAAACTATGAATCAGAATATAAGGTTAAATACGATATCTCTTATTCTATACAGAAGCCTTCAACTGATACAATAGCAGTTGATTTAAACAACAGGCCTTTCAAAACCGGGAATGGTGAATTATTTTTCAGGCCCGGAGGCCATGGAGCACTTATTGAAAACCTTAATGAGTTGGATGCTGATATTGTATTTATTAAAAATATCGACAATGTTCTGCCTGACAGGATAAAAAAGAAAACACAAACATATAAGAAGGTACTGGCAGGAATGTTAATGGAATATCAGAAAAAAATATTTGAATATATTAAAATACTAAGATCATCTCCTGTTCCGGAGGAATCGAAATTTGAAGAAATAAAACAATTTATAATACAGGAGCTGTGTTTTTTACCAGGCAGAAAAATAATGGACTCTGACAGGGAAAACATCAGTAAGAATCTTTTAAGAATATTAAACCGGCCTGTCAGGGTTTGCGGAATGGTGAAAAACCAGGGTGAGCCCGGAGGGGGGCCCTTCTGGGTGAAAAATCCCAATGGCAACATTACACTGCAAATAGTTGAAATTGCCCAAATAAATAAAAAAGATATTGAGCAAAGCGCCATAATAAACAGTTCAACACATTTTAATCCTGTTGATATTGTATGTGGAATTAAAGATTATAATGGAAAAAAGTTTGATCTGCTTAAATATATTGATCCTGACACCGGAATAATCTCAAAGAAAACAAAAGAAGGCAAACCAATAAAGGCTTTGGAATTACCCGGTTTATGGAATGGTGCTATGTCAGACTGGAATACTGTTTTTGTGGAAGTGCCAGTATCAACCTTTAGTCCTGTTAAGACTGTCAACGACCTGCTTAAGCCGGAACACCAGCCGTAAAAATGCCCGGTTAATAGTGCCAGCCAATTTTTTTGCAAGGTGGCTGTCCCTTTTTTAGCAGGTGTCTGTCCCTTTTTTTATATTTGCAGTGTCAGAACTTACTATTTATAAAACAATCTAATCTCAGATGAAAATGACAAAAAACAAATATTTCCGGGTAAAAATCCTATTGATAGTTTTTAACTGTTTGATTTCCGGATTATTATCCGGGCAGGACAATCTGGTATTTAACGGAGGATTTGAAGAAGGAACTGATACAGTCTGGGCATTACTGGCATCAGGAGGGTCAGATGTGATCTATGAACTTTCGGAAGAAGATCCTGCTGAAGGTTTTTATTGCCTCAAAGCCGATGTAAGAGAAACAGGGTCTGATCCGTGGTCGATACAAATCAAGAACGGCGCCTGGGGAGTTGTATCCGATGTAGCCTATAAGATTTCCATAATGGCCAAAGCAGACACTCCCGGTTCGACAATAAATTTCACTGTAGGTAAGGCAACTCCAGACTACACTGAATATGCATTCAACAGGGGGATCGCCCTGGCTGCTGAATGGACCAGGTATACACTTAACATGACATCAACGGTTACCACAGAAGATGATATAACCCTGGCACTGCATATTCTTGATCAGGATGTTTACTGGTTTGATGATTTCAGTGTGACTTCATCACCTGTACTTAGTTCATATGTTGTATCAAACGGGACAATGATATATGTAACTTTTGCACAGGAGATGTCAAATCCCGCGGATGAGCCTCAAATTACATTTGTGGTGGATGTAAACTCAGAAACTGCAAACAAAGTTACTTCAGTGAGTTATCAGGGTAAGAACCTTGATGTATTTGAACTGCATCTCCAGGATACTATAAGGAAGGGTGATGTTGTAACCCTTAATTATTATCCCGGCACTATAGCAACAAAGACCGGATATGAAATAGAGGCTTTCTCAGTTATTGTTAATAATACATCAAACATTACAGGAATCAGCGAATCGCTGAGAAATAAAATTCATATATATCCTAATCCTGCATATGACAGAATAATAATTGAAAATCCGGATTTGCTATATTGTATATCAGCCTGTATCATTGATATTATGGGAACAGAAATAAGGAAAATTGATATCAATGAAGGTGTTGTTAATGTAGGAGATATAAAAAGCGGCATATACTTTCTGCGGCTGAATAATGCTGACGGAAGTATATGGACTTATAAATTCATTAAGAATTAAAAGATATTTATTAAATGCTGGATTTTGGAGTAATTCTTTAGATGTTTAAAAATTTTATAAGGATGAAAAAAGTAAATATTTACATGATTATATTTTCAGGAATACTGGCAAATATTTTTATTTCCGGACTTTTCTCCCAGGATTCCTGGTATGAGCAGGCAAATGAGCGCATTGATACACTGCGTAAAGGAAATTTTGCTGTTGAAGTGCTGGATAATGAAAATAATCCGGTTAGTGACACAATAAAGTTAAGGCTTAAGAAGCATGAATTTCAGTTTGGAACGACAGTCCCTATGCCGGGAGTAACCCCTGATTATATATGGGCCCAGGCAACAGCCACAAAATATTATAATTACGGTGTATATGGAAGGTTTAAGTGGCATTATATGGAACCCTCGCAGGGAGAAGTACATTATGATCTTACAGATACTGTTATAAAATGGGCGGAGAAGATAGGATGGGAATTGCGGGCACATACACTTCTGTGGGGAGGTGATGAAAGCTGGCAGATGCCGTCATGGACTCTCGATACAACGCTAACAGCAGAAGAATTGTATGATGCCTGTGAAACAAGAATAAAAAGGGATGTTGCTCACTATAAAGGCATACTTAAGGAATATGATGTTATGAATGAACCTGTCCATGCAACATGGCTGTCAGATAAGGTAGGGGATTCAATAAACTGGAATTCCTTTAAGTGGGCAAACGAAGCTGACAGTAGTGCAGTATTATATGCTAACGAATTCAACATCCTTGTCTGGGGCTCAATGGATGCATACAGAACAGCTATACAGAAAATGATTGATAATGGAGCACCCATTGGCGGAATAGGGCTTCAGGGACATATGGAAAATAATATTAACGTCACTGAGGTAAAAGCAAGACTTGACACAATGGCAAAATTTAACCTCCCGATCAAGATTACAGAATTTGACATGAAAGTGGATCATTTTAATTTATCAGAACAGCAACAGGCAAATGCATATGCTAAAATGTACCGCACAGTATTTTCACACCCGGCAGTTGAAAGTATACTGCAATGGGACTTTTGTGACAGCTGGGCATATAATGCGGGAGCAGGTATAATATCAGAGAATAAAATACCAAAAATTGCTGCAGATTCATTATATCACTTAATTCATGAACAATGGTCAACAGATATCCAGGATACAACAAATAACCAGGGTCTCCTGGAATTTAAAGGATTTTATGGTGATTATGAAGTTATAGTCAGCATAAATGACACATCAAGGATTTTTTATATCCCTGCTTACAGATCCAATGAAGATTCAGTATTTACGTTATCCATGAGTGAAGGATTACCGGTACCGCCGGTGCTTATTGAAGCAAGACTGGGATACGACGGTACACAGGCAGAATTAATATTTGATAAAGATATAGATTCAACAACATTAGAAAAGGAGTATTTCCATATATACAGCATGAATTATAACCAGGTTACTGAAGCAAGGCTAAAAGACGGTGAGATGAACGCAATAATATTGACTTTTAAATATCCAATATTGTACAGGCAGGTTGGATGTGTTGTATATAACCGGGGCAATGTAATGTCACTGGATAGCGGTATCATGGGAGAATTTGGACCAGAATATATTATCAATAAACTTCCCGGATATCTGATGGCCACAACAAATAATGAAGGTACAGCAATAGAGGTAACTTTTACTGAAAAAATGGAGGCAGATATCCCTGTCGGGAACTTCCTGATAACTGTTAATGACCTGGAGTATATCATCGATACTGCTTACCTTAAAGAAGACGACAGTACTACAATAGTATTCGGGCTGATAAATAATATTGTCAACGGTGATATGGTTTTTGTTTCCTATGAACCGGGCGACTATAGATCCGCCGATGGATATTATCTGGGGCAATTCGGACCTAAATACGTGTTTAACAGACTTACTACTTCAACAGGTAAAAATAACTTATCACAAATTATTACCATATATCCCAATCCTTTTAATGACATCTTTAGTCTTTCAAACCTGGGTGAAACAGAAAAAATTGTATTATATAACGCGTTAGGCCGGATAGTGAACTCTTATAATCTGTCTGGCGAGAGTGAGATTGTTTTTAATGCATCAGATATGGGGGAAGGCATATATATTATAAAATGTATAAATAAAAAAGGCGCTGTTAATATACTGAAGATAACTAAAAACTGAGAGTTTTAAATAGCATATAGACCACAGAGTGAATTTCAGGCTCAGAAATATAATATTTGCCTTGCTGATCATTATATTGGCCTGCTTCATTTTTTATGTTTCCATTCAAAAAAAAGACAGCAGGGATTATCTCCCTGGTGAAGTTTATATCAATCCCATACTGCCGGGGTTTTATCCTGACCCTGGTATTTGCAGGGCCGGGGATGATTATTATCTGATAACATCTACCTTTGGTTATTATCCCGGCATACCGGTTTTTCACAGCAGCGACCTTGTCAACTGGAGGCAGGCTGGTCATGTTATTGACAGGCCGGGGCAGCTGGATTTTGACAGGTTAGGCATTCCCCGCGGAATATTTGCCCCGACGATAAGCTACTATAACGGCACCTTTTATGTCGTTTCCACATGTGCCGATTGCGGAGGTAACTTCGTAGTAACATCTGACAAACCTGAGGGTCCATGGTCTGATCCCGTCTGGCTTCCGGATGTCACAGGAATTGATCCTTCACTGTTTTTTGATGATGATAATAAAGCATATATTACATTTAACAGCGAGCCGCCCGATGGCAAGGAGTTATATGATGGCCACAGGGCTATATGGATGTACAGGTTCGACCCGGTTGAATTAAAAACTTCAGGAGAAAAACATTTATTGATTAACGGAGGAACAGACATTGCAAAGGAGCCGATATGGATTGAAGGCCCGCATATATACAAAGGAAACGGTTATTACTATCTGATGGCTGCGGAGGGAGAAACTGAAATCAATCATTCAGAGGTGATATTCCGTTCAAAGAATATTGAAGGCCCTTATAAAAGTTATGATAATAATCCTGTTCTCACACAGCGTCATCTTGATATCAGCAGGAAATTCCCGGTAACATGTACAGGACATGCCGACATGATACAGATTAAGGATAATTCATGGTGGGCAGTATTTCTCGGCTGCAGGCCATATGACAGCAATTATTTCAATACAGGCAGGGAGACTTTTCTGGTTCCTGTAAAATGGACTGATGACTGGCCCGTTATTAATCCTGGTTTCGACACTGTGCAATATATATATAAACGGCCAAAACTGGATAGCTCTGTGTGGGACAACAGAATTTTAAATGGTAATTTTAAGGTCAGGGATGAATTTGATGATGAAAACCTTGATCTTTCATGGATATTTATAAGGACATTAAAGAAAAAATGGTATAGCCTGACAGAATCTCCGGGAAAATTAAGAATTTATTTAAGGCCTGAAGCAATATGGGGTAAAAATAATCCATCCTACGTGGGACGCAGGCAGCAGCATTCTTTCTGCAGTTTTTCAGCCGCAATTTCTTTTTCTCCTGAGATAAAAAATGAAAATGCAGGCATAATTGCCTTTCAAAATGAAATAAATTTTTACTATATTGGCAAAACTTTTAAGAAAAATAGAGCTGTGATTCATTTGATAAAAGCGAAAAACGTCCAGAATACGCATTATGACAGTAATACGGATAACTGTACCGAAATAATGGCTGAAATTACCCTTGATGATAGTGATGCTGATAAGGAATTATTTTTAAAAATTGAGGCGTCAGGGAGTAAATATTCGTTTTTTTATTCTACTGTTCAGGGAGAGTGGAAGACACTTTATGAAGGTGCTGATGGTAAATACCTGAGTACATTGGTTGCAGGGGGCTTTGCAGGGACTACCATGGGTATGTATGCCAGTTCTAACGGAGAGGATTCTGAGAATTATGCAGATTTTTCCTGGGCGGAATATACCGGTAACGATCCTGTTTATAATAATTTAAATATAGAATAATACTGATAAAAATTAATTACTTAACAACTAAACCTTTTATACATGAAAAGAATTCTATCGAAAACAAGACGAAAAACAATGATGGTTGTTTTTTTGATTATGTTGGCAGGCAGTTTCTTTACAAATCTGATTGCCTCAGAGAATTCAGCGGATGGGCTTTTCCAGGGAAGCACTATTACAGGAAAAGTCACTACAGTTGATGGTGAAGAATTGCCCGGAGTGAACATAATCATAAAAGGTACTACAATTGGTACGGTTACGGATGTTGAGGGGAATTTCATTATTGATGTACCAGATGAGCATTTATCCGGTGATATACAGGTATCATTTGTAGGATACCTTACCGAAACTGTATCAATTGCCGGACAAACAGTGATTAATGTCTCACTTGTTCCCGACTTGCAGCAGCTTGAAGAAGTTGTGGTAATAGGGTACGGTGTACAGAAAAAAAGTGACCTTACTGGAGCTATAGCATCAGTTTCAGGAGAAGACCTTACAGCAATTCCGGCCATAGGAGTTGACCAGGCTTTGCAGGGAAGAGCAGCCGGAGTGAGCGTAACGTCAAACACTGGTATGCCGGGTGGCGGCGTAAATATTCAAATTAGAGGAATTTCTTCTATCAACGGCACACAGCCGTTAGTAATTGTTAACGGTGTACGCGGAAACCTTAATGACTTGAATCCATATGACATCGAATCAGTGGAAATACTTAAGGATGCCTCATCAGCAGCCATATATGGTGCTACAGGAGGTAACGGAGTTATTATTGTTAAAACCAAAAGCGGACAAAAGGGAAAACTGACTGCCAACTTTAATTATTACAGGGGATGGCAGGAACCGTGGAAAAAGGTGGATATGATGAATAAGGATGAATACATTAAAACTATGAATATCATAACCGCCCAACAGGCTATTGACAGAGACCAGGATTACGTACCATTCAACGACAGGCCTGATACGCTTCCTGATTATAACTGGCAGGACATGATGTTCCGTACTGCAATTATGGAAAACTATGACTTTTCAGTATCAGGAGGAAGTGAAAAGTCTGATTATTATTTAAGTGCCAATTATTTAAAACAGGAAGGTATAATGCGGGAAAGCGATTATGAGCGCATTGGATTCAGAATAAGTTCGGATCACAGGCTGAATAAAATAATTGAAGTGGGAGAAAACGTTACTTTTACAAGAGCAAAAAATATAGGTTTTGAAGAATGGGAATTCCAGAATGAATATAACTCTCCAATGTTATCCGTTCTGACGATGTGTCCATATACTCCGCAATATGACGAAGATGGTGAGTGGGCAATCCCGCCTTTTGGCGATGATAACCCTCAGGTCTGGCTGGATGTTCTGAACAGAACAAACAAGAACTACACTGTGGGCGGTCTGGGTTATGTTGATCTTAACTTATTTAAAGGATTCGTATTTACAACAAAGGTTAATGCATATAATACATTTACCGTGAGAGATCAATTCACACCTTACTATCAGTACAGTCCGACCTTGTTGAATGACCGCAGCAGGGTAGAAAAAAGGATAACACAACAATTCGGATGGGAATTACAAACTTATGCCAATTACAACAAAACGCTTGCTGATAATCATAATATCGGATTAATGGCCGGGCATGAAGCATCATATACAAAATTTGCCGATATAGAAGGTGAAAGGATCGATCTGTTCAGCGAAGTTGAGGAAATGTGGTATTTTGATGCAAGCACAAATGTTAGTGAGCCTGTACAAATTGTTGAAGGCGGTGGATGGGAAAGAGCAGAGCATGCTTACTTTGGCAGAATAAATTATGATTATAAAGGCAAATATCTTCTTACCTTCAACATAAGAAAGGATTACTCATCAAGGTTCTGACCGGAATACCGTTCAGGGGTGTTCCCTTCATTTTCAGCTGGATGGAAATTCTCTGAAGAGCCTTTTATTAAAAATCTTAATTTTATAAGTTTTGGTAAATTGCGTGCCGCATACGGTGAAACAGGAGCAAACGCTCCGGCAGATTATGCGTATTATGCAAGTGTCCACACTGCCCTTGATGCCTATAATTATCCTCTTGATTATTCCGATATACCGCATCCGGGTGGTGTGCTCGCAAGGATACCCAACAGGGAGATGCACTGGGAAACAATGGTTATGACCAACTTTGGAATAGACCTTGGATTTTTCAATAATACACTTAGCATCACTGCCGATTACTTCAATAAAGAAAATGACGGGATGCTGATATATCAGACATTGCCGGGTGTTGCAGGTATGTACCAGTATGCTGAACATGTAACCGTACTTGGAGGTGACGCCAGGCCTATATCAAATATTGGAAAAATTGTGAATAAGGGTGCTGAATTTACTGTTGGCTACAAGAAAGTGATAGGTGAACTTAAAGCATCGGCCAGTGTTAATTTCTCATTCATTGAAAATGAAGTAATTGACATAAAGGGAGATTCGATATACAGTGGCACAGTACATGTTAATCTCACCGAGTTATGCCTTACTACCGAAGGATATCCTGTATCACAGTTTAACGGATATGTAACCGATGGATTATTCACATGGGATGATGCAGATATAAATGACAAAGGAGAGGTTTATGTCTGGAACCAAACTACATTTATTTCTCCTTCAGGCAGGGTAAGATTTGGACAGGCTAAAGCAAAACCTGGTGATCTGCGTTATGTTGACGCCAATCAGGACAGCTCTATCAATGACCTGGATAAAAGACCTATTGGAAACCCAATACCAAAGTTCATTATGGGATTTTCAACCAACCTGGAATATAAGAATTTTGATTTGAGCATGTTCTTTGAAGGTAAATTCGGACAAAAGATATTTAACGGATCAAAATGGTTCCTTATGGAGCAGGAGCTCGGGTGGAACAGGCATACGGATGTTTTAAACCAGTACAGGGAACCCATATATGATGCAGAAGGCAACCTGCTGTTTGAAGGCAATACAAATACATCATTGCCCAGGCTTGATTTTAAAGCTGATAACGCGAATTTCACCACAGTATCGGATTTTTATGTGGAAGACGGCTCATACCTGCGTTTAAAGAATATCCAGCTGGGATATACTCTTCCTGTAAGTATAACCGGTAAAGCAGGCATAGAAAGGCTAAGAATATATGGTGCGATTAGAAACCTGCTTACAATTACTAAATACTCAGGATTTGATCCTGAAGTCGGAAGCAGATACGATACGGAACTAAGGACCAACAATATGTTAGAGCTGGGTATTGATAAAATCGGCAATTATCCGCATAACAGGATGTACACAATTGGTATAAACCTGCAATTCTAAATGAAACATTAATAAATTAAAAAGTAGAATATTATGAAAACTAGCATACTTAATATATTAAGCATACTATTTGCAGGATTGCTTTTATTTAACTGCAGCGATGAGTTTCTTGATCTCAAACCTATCGCACAGGAAAATGAAGAGACATTCTTTAAGAGTATGACAGGAGCAGATATGGCAACAACAGCATGTTATGCCATGTTCTGCGAGGAAAAGGTATGGGACCTCACTATCATGATGGAAATGGGCAGTGTTGCCTCTGATGAAGCCGAAGCAGGTGCTGGTGGAAAAGACGATGTCACAGAATTCCAGCATATCGATCAGCTTAGGCATACACCTGCTACACCAAAAGCTTTTGACTGGGCATGGGGTTACCCTTACAAATCGATAACCTATTGCAATATAGCTATTGAAAAATTTCCGCAGATATCAAAAGAAACTGATCCTAATTATAATCCTGATATAATTGAAAAACGGTTGGGTGAAGTAAGATTTCTGCGTGCCTTTAATTATTTTTATCTCACCCAGATATTCGGCGGCGTACCTCTGGTTGACCATATACTCGCGGCCAGTGAACTTGAGAGAGGAAGGGATGAAATATATGAGATTTATGAGTTAATGAAAAAGGATCTGAGGGCTGCCATAAATCTTTTACCGACAAGAGCTGAATGGGGCGATGATGTAGGAAGGGCAAATAAAGGTGCAGCT
>CAZFHF010000007.1:0-22984 GCA_964518655.1 uncultured Bacteroidales bacterium
TTCACTGACGCAACCATTGCAATAAATAATCATCCATAGTATATCCAATTATAATATTATATCATTCGGCATGAAAACCAGGATTATTAAATATACTTTGTATATATTCTGTATGACCTTGATAAATGTGCAATGTGAGAAAGATCCATCGCATAATAAAAGTTGCTGGCAAATAGATAAGAATTTTCTGTTAAAAAGGGTTATAACAAATAACAAGTACATTCAGGAATTTATTTATAATGACAATAAACAACTGATCAGAATTAACTATTCTGCAGATGATAGTGTCTATAACTTTGAAACTTTTGAATATAGCAATGAAGGAAGATTATCCAGAAGAGATTATATATATGGCTATTTTGAGACTTACGAATATGATGAGACAGGAAGATATATAAAAAAGAAAATGTATACTAACGAAGGTGATCTTTCCGAGATAACTGAATTTATATATAATTCACAGGGTATGATTGAAAAAGCAGAAAGTTCATATCCAGACTATGATGATTTAATAACATATCTGTATTCTTATGATTCAAAGGGAAATGTTATAAGAGTGACTGAAGAACCCATGTTTTATGCGGAGTTTGAATATGATGACATGAAAAATCCAAGGTTTAACTGGGATTTGCCAAATGATATCATCCAGTATAATAATCCTGTTAAATACTTTGTATATAATCCTATCTCATGCAGTATGCCACCTAACTACAGATATGAATATGAATATAATACTGACGGATATCCGGTTACTGAATATAAAATATATGTTAGTATGGAAATTGCTGATACTCTGCAGTATGAGTACCTGGATTAGCATTTCCCAGGCATCGTGCTTAATATATCATCCGGCAATTTGATTTGCCGTTAAATGTTTAAAGTCCCGATAATCTATCGGGACTTTTTTTAATATAATATGTGATAATTAAAAGTTTTTCTTGATATTCGTTTAAATTTTCCCCTCTCAACATAGTTTTATTGCTTATTATATGTCAGGACTTTCAATAGTAAGAGCTTCAGCCGGTTCCGGTAAAACGTTTAAGATTACCTGCGAGTATATGAAATTATTATTTCATGATACTGATAATTTTCATCATATTCTTGCCGTAACGTTTACCAACAAAGCTACAGAGGAGATGAAAAGCAGGATAATAAGTGAATTGGACAACCTTTCATCCGGCAGGAATTCCGATTATCTGGATGAGATCAGTGATCATACAGGATTGCCTGAAAAGTCAGTAAGACTCAAATCGGGTGTGATCCTGAAAAAGATCCTGCATAATTATGCCAGGTTTTCAGTTAGCACAATTGATAGTTTTTTTCAGAAGATTATCCGCTCATTCACCCGCGAAATTGGCATACAGAGTGGTTTTACTATTGAACTTGATAACGTTGGTGTGCTTGATAAATCCATAGACCAGCTTTTATTTGAGATAGAGAATAATAATGTGCTTAAAAACTGGCTTGTTCATTTTGCAGAGAAAAGAATAGAAGAGGGCAGGAGCTGGAATTTTAAGAAGGAAATAGTTGAATTAGGCAAAGAAGTGTTTAAGGAAAGATTCAGGTTAATAGGTTATGATGCTTCGGAAAAAATTGGGAACAAAGAATTTCTCTCGGAATATAATTCAGAGCTGTATAAGATCATAAATCATTTTGAAAAAAATCTGTCAGAAAAAGGAAACAGGGGACTGAAGTTGATCGAAAGTAATTCTTTGACGGTTGATGATTTTAGTCATAAATCATCCGGGCCGGCGGGATATTTTCTAAAACTTGCTGAAAAAGATTATGCAGAACCCAATAAATGGGTAAGAGAAGCGCTTAATGCACCTGAAAAGTGGTATTCAAAAACATCTGCAAAAAAAAGTATAATTGAAGAGTTATATAATCACGGCCTTAACCAAATATTATCTGAAGCAATTGACTTCTTTAATAAATATTGTAATGACTATAAAACCAGCAGGACAATACAGTCCAATATATATACCCTGGGAATATTGTCAGATATTATCGGTTCTATTGAGCGTTATGTTAAAGAGAAAAATATTTTTCTTATAAGCGATGCTGCTTCTTTTCTCAATAAGATAATAGATAATAACGACACTCCTTTTATATATGAAAAAACCGGCAACTTTTTTCATCATTTTATGATAGATGAGTTTCAGGATACTTCAGGATTTCAATGGAATAATTTTCGTCCGTTAATCTCAAATAGCCTGTCACAGAATTATGATAATTTTGTTGTCGGAGATGTGAAACAGTCGATCTACCGCTGGCGTGATACTGACTGGGAGATACTATCGGAAAAAGTACACACTGATTTCAGGCCCGGGAGTATAAATACAAATACTCTGAAAGAAAACTGGAGGAGTCATAAAAAAATCATTGAATTCAATAATTCGTTTTTTACCGGAGCAGCGAAACTTCTGCAGGATACTTTTAATAATGAGTTTATTGAATTCGATAATCACACTGCTTTTAAAAAACTAAAAACCGGTATAGTTGATATTTACAGCGATGTATGCCAGTTACAGGCTGAGCCCGGTAATAATGATAATGGGTATGTTAAAATAAAATTTCTGGATGATAAAGATAAAGACGTTACAGGAGAAAATCTGGTAAAAATCCTGAAAGAACTGCAGGATAAAGGTTATATGTTAAAGGATATAGCTATTCTTACCAGAAGAAAGATAGAGGGTAAAGAAGTGGCTGACTTCCTGATTGAATATAAAAACACTAATATTTCCGACAAGAAATACAAATTCGATGTGATTTCTGATGAATCACTTTATCTAAGCAGTTCCTCAGCGGTGAATTTCCTGATGGCAATTTTAAAATATTTTATTAATCCTAAGGATAGCATTAACAACTATTTTATTGTTTTTGAATACCTGAATTATATAAAACCTGAATCAGGATATGATAAAATTATCATTCCGGAATGCGACACGGAATTAAAAGTTAACCCTGGTGAATTTCTTCCGGGACATCTTGTAAAATCAATGGAACGCATAAAAAATCTTAGTTTATATGAAACCATTGAAAGGCTGATTCAAATATTTTCATTGAGCACAAAAAACGGAGAGCTGCCTTATATTCAGGCATTCCAGGATTTAGTACTGGATTATTCAGGAAAGAACTTACCAAATATTAATACGTTTCTTGATTATTGGGAAGAAACAGGGAGTAAGCAGTCGATATCCATATCAGAAGCTCAGGATGCTATAAGAATATTGACAATTCATAAGTCAAAAGGTCTGGAGTTTAAGGCAGTAATAATACCTTATTGCAGCTGGAATTTTCAAAATAACAGGGAAAAACGCATTATCTGGTGTACGCCGTCAAAAAGCCCTTTTAACAAATTAAGTGTTTTACCAGTAAATTACAGAACAGAACTGAAGAATACTCTATTTGCAGGTGAATATTATACTGAGAAACTTAAAGTATATATCGATAATCTTAATATGTTATATGTTGCTTTTACCAGGGCAAGCGATGCTTTATACTGTCTTTCAGATCAGGTTCAGTGTACAGGAAGCGGAATCAACGGAATATCTAAAATGCTGTACAATATATGTAAAGGTGAGACCGGTTGTGACAACCCGGGAAATAACGGGGGTGAAAGTTTATTATTTGACAGGTTCTACAATAAAGAACAGAATATTTTTGAATATGGTATTTTAAAACATGCTGAGGCCGACAAAGAACCATATGATTTGTCAGTGATCAGGATTAATGAATATCCGACTCAGGATAGCAAGAGAAAGTTAAGAATTGCATATCAAAGCAGTGAATATTTTGGGGCAGATACTGATATTACAACAAAACCCTTAAGTTACGGGAAAATAATGCACGAGATATTTTCAAATATCACAACAATCGATGATGTTGAAAACGCAATTGAAAAGATCTTTATTGAAGGCAAGATAAAGCTGAAAGAAAAGGCATCAATTCATAAGGAAGTAACGGAAATTTTTAAAGATCCACGTATACGCAGCTGGTTCTCAAATAACTATAAAGTAATAACTGAAAAGGATATTATTTTGCCTGACGGTTCGGTAAGGCGTCCTGACAGGGTGCTTATTAAAGCTGACAGCGCAATAATAATTGACTATAAATTCGGGATTGGTGAGCGCAATGAATATCTTGCGCAGATCAGAGAGTATGCACTTCATTTAAAAGAGATGGGATATAATAATATTGAATCATTTATCTGGTACATTAATAAGGGTAAAATAGTAAAAGCCTGATTTCTTATTTAGAACACTGAGAAAATATGAAATTTCCATGGGGTCACAATCGCAGATTTAATGCCTATTCAAACTACCTGAAAACTATTTTTGGATATCGCGTTCAGAAAGTCTCTATTGACGCAGGATTTACATGTCCTAACAGAGATGGAACAAAAGGTACCGGAGGATGTACATTTTGTAATAACGATGCTTTTAATCCTTCATATTGTAATGCTAATAAGCCTGTTAAACAACAGATTAACGAAGGAATACAATTTCATGAAATAAGATACAAAACAGCCGGCAAGTATCTTGCATATTTTCAGGCCTATTCCAACACATATGCCTCGCTTGCTAAGCTCACTGAAATATATGAACAGGCACTTAACATGGAAAAAATTGTTGGCCTTGTAGTGGGCACAAGGCCCGATTGTATTGATGAGGACAAATTAAAATATTTCAGAGAATTATCGGAGAAGCATTATATTATTGTCGAATATGGAATTGAATCATGCAATGATAATACTTTAAAAAGAATCAACAGGGGACATACCTATGAAGAAACAGTGGGGGCCATAAGGGAAACAGCATCGATGGGCATAAGAACAGGCGGGCATATGATCTTTGGGTTGCCCGGTGAATCGGAAGCTGAAATGCTTGCTTCATCAAAATTGATTTCCCGCCTGCCGCTTAATAACATAAAGTTTCACCAGCTGCAGATTATTAAAAATACGCCCGTTGAAAATGAGTATCGCCAGCGCCCTGATGATTTTACTATATTTACCTTTGACGATTATCTGGATTTTATAATAAAGTATCTGGAGCATCTGAATCCGTCATTTGTAGTTGAGCGGGTTGCAGGTGAAACACCACCCCGATATAATGCAGGGGAAAAATGGGGACTGCGGTATGACCAGATTCTGGTTGAGCTGGAAAAAAGAATGGAAGAAAGAAACACATGGCAGGGAAGGTTGTATGGGTGAATGAAGATAAAAGATATAAGACAAAAGAGTTGTGCAGGTAAACATAGAATACAGGATGGGGAAACTAAATCTAATACCAGAAAACAAAACAGCTGTACTTTCAACAGCATACATGGGGCATATTCAATATTTCACGAAATTTATTCTCCATAAAAAAGTGTTAATAGAGCAATATGAAACATACTTAAAACAGTCTTACAGAAACAGATGTTATATTAACGGAACTAACGGTATATTGCCGCTGATAATCCCTGTAAAGAAAGCAGGCGGAAATACAACAAAAACAAAGGATATATTAATTGATTATGATACGAACTGGCAAAGGATTCACTGGAACTCAATAGTTTCTGCGTATAGCTCATCACCTTTCTTTGAGTTTTATGAGGATGATTTTATTGATTTTTATACTGCCAGGGAAAAGTTCCTTTTAGACCTTAATAACAAACTTCTGGCCCTGATTCTTGGTTTTATTGAAATTGACTGTGAAATAAAGCTGACGGAAACATTTATTAAAAGCTACGACAGAGAGGAGGATTACAGGAAAATGTTAAATCCTAAGAAAAGACTGATGAAGCCTGACATCAGGTTTATTCCACATAAATATAACCAGGTGTTTATTGAGAAGCACGGGTTTACAGAAAATCTGAGTATTATTGATCTGCTCTTTAATGAGGGCGCTAATGCGCGGCAGATACTTATTCAATCAATAAAATAAAAAAAGAGCGGCAAACTTATTACCGCTCTTAAAATAACTTATCAATCCGCGATTAATGCTTTAGAACCTGATGCCTATTGTGGCAATCAATCTAAGTTTGTTTTGTGAGATGGTTGCTATATTATCGTAATATAAGCTATATTTCTCTTCATGCAATGAATATACACCACCCAAATCAAAGAAGTATTTTTTATCCCTGAAACCCAATCCGGCTGTTATGTCGACTTGTGAGGCATCTTTATTTATTTCACTGCTCCTGAAAGGACTCGGATAATATGCAAATCCGCCTCTGTATGATACTTGGCCTGTCCTGATTTCCGCGCCGGTTTTAATATTTATTACTGATTTGTACGCTTCCTGAATTTCAATGTTGGCATCATAAAAATCAAAGGCATCGTCAACCTCTCTGAGTCTTGCAGTTGTATAATCAATAAACTCTATATCAAAACCAAGGAGGGCTATCTTCTTGATTTGAACGCCTAAACTCCCGTTAATCTTTAAAGGAGTTACCAGGTCATAGTCGCTGATTCCAACTTCATACCTGCTGCCATCAGAATATGTGGGATATACTGTGAACCTGTCACCATTATCAAACCTTGACCGCATGGTAGAATAATATTCATCCTGCAGCTTCAGCCGTGTCGGGAAGTGAACAGAGCCTCCTATTCTTAGTGGATTAATAGGTTTAACAATGAATCCTGCCTTGAGGCTAAATCCTGATCCTTTCGTAATTAGCTCTTCGCTAAACCTGAAATTATCAAAATCATTAAGGTTTAAATCATCAAACTCACTATGATCATATAAAGCATCATATCTGACATTGATCAAACCCAGTGAAGCTCCTAGGTAAAGTATATGATTTATATTTGCACCGAGAGATAATGCCCAGTCTCCCATTCCTCCCTCACTATGGATAGTTTTTCTCTGGGTAATCGGTAACAATACCGGAGTTTCATATTCATAGGCAGAACCGGGAATGGTATCAATGACATAAGCATCAAAAGCCAGTCTTTCCCAGAATGGATCAAGGATCTCAGGATCCGTGCCATTGGAATTATCCATAAAGTAATCTGCCAGCGAATTATTGGGATTCACTCCTTCAATCATAATATTATTATTGAAGTCGTTTATTCTGTTATATGTAAAACCGATATTGAAACCCACAAGTCCTGTACTGTTATTTGTATTAATTGCAGATATAATTCCAAGACTGTTTATTTTAAATTCATATTTGAAGTCTTCAGTTTTGTCTGACTTGTACTCTGATTTATCAATGGAGTATATAAAGCCGGGGGTAATTGAAAACTCCGATTTTCTGAATACTCCTAAACCTGCCGGGTTAATACTTACCGATGATATATCACCTCCAAGAGCACCGAATGCACCTCCCATGCTTAAAGCACGTGCACTGCTTCCCGGAAATGTCTGGGAATATCTCAGAGCGTCAACCAGATTCTGGGTTGAGGCTGAGATTGCAATCGATATCAGTATTATAAATATATTTAGTCTTTTCATGATATTAAGTTTTTGATGTATTACTTCCATATTCTGATATATAACCAGAATTGATTTATCCAGTTAGTTCTTCTCAATTATTAAAAGTTTATCATCTTCTGCTGCCTGAGCTTGATGAGCTTGATCTTGAGCTGCTTCCCGAGGATCTGCTTGAGCTGCTGCTGCTGCTCGGCCTTGAGTAGCTTCTTGAACTGCTGCTGCTGCTCGGCCTTGAGTAGCTTCTTGAACTGCTGCTGCTTGGCCTTGAGTAGCTTTTTGAGCCGCTGCTGCTTGGCCTTGAGTAGCTTTTTGAGCCGCTGCTGCTTGGTGCTGAATAACTTTTCGTACTACTGCTGCTGCTCGGTCTCGAGTAGCTTGAGCTGCTGCGTGAGCTTGTAGAAGGCCTTGAGTAGCTTGAGCTGCTGCGCGGACTTGAAGCCGGCCTTGTATATGAAGAGCTTCTTGAAGTCGATGACGGCCTTGTATAAGTACTGCTACTACCGCTTTTTGTTGTCGTACTCTTTGAAGGAGAGTATGAAGACGGTGTCCTTACAGTCCTTGTATATGAAGGCTTACTGCTTGCAGCCGGTCTTGTATACGTTGAAGAATAACTTCTTCTTGTAGCCGGTGAACCTGAACTGCTTGTTGAAGTAGTCCTTCTTCCATCAACGGTAGTTGATTTTGATGTTGAAACACCTGTATTCGTTGATGTACCCGTAGCAGATGTTCTTCTACCATAATTATTGGTTGATGTGGTCCCATAAGTTTGTCCTGTAGAACTTACCCTCCGGCCATTGACACTTGTAGCCTCTTTTGTTCTGGTGTTAGCCGTTGCAACGCCTGAAGTGGTTCTTACTGTACTCCTGTTTGAACTAACAGACCTTCTGGGTCCGTAATAAACCCTGTCCCTGCTATAACGGTCATGGTAATAATAATCACTGTAATAATAACCACCGTAATAACTGTCATAGTATCCATGTCCGTATCCTCTCCAGTATGAACGGTAGTACCATGGTGAATACCATGAAGAGTAATAGTAAGGATAACCATATGAAAAACTGAATCCCCATGACGGATATCCGAAAGACCATCCTATATTCCAACCTATACCCCAATGGTAAGGACTGTAATCGTACCAGTAAGGATCATAATACCAGGGGTCATAATAGTTGAAATAGGCGTATGGCCCGTGAAAACGCCTTACCCTGGATGCCCAGTAATAATCATCGTCATCATAGTAGTAATGTTTGTGTGTTATATATGTATTGCCTTCATCCTCATAATATTCGCTGTCAACGTATTGCCTGTCTCCTTCATATTCTAAAGTATCTTCAGGAGTGATATTATCAGGATAGTCTTGTCCCTGTTCCAGTGATAGTCTGTATTTCTCATAATCACTCAATTGTCTCTGACTTGTATCTGAAACTGCTGAAGTGGTTTTTACAGCGGTGGTTTCAGTTACTTTAGCAGGCTCATCTGAAGGATCATAATATATATCATCATACTCTTCAGCAGGCTGAGAACTGGCTAATGTGGAACAAAAAACAAAACTTATAACTCCTATTATATGTATTATTGTTTTCATGATTCACCTCCTTGTGATTTTATTCTGTGAATATATGATTTTATTTCTTTATTTTGCATCAGAATTTGTTTATTGAATCAAATACAAATATCATACCAAAAAGCAATCATGGCTAAAGAAATTACAAATAAGGAAGAGAATTATTCGCAGTGGTACAATGATTTAATAGTCAAAGCTGAGCTTGCTGAAAACTCATCAGTAAGAGGTTGTATGGTCATAAAACCTTATGGATATGCAATATGGGAGAAAATGCAGGCTGCACTGGACAAGATGTTTAAAGACACAGGACATAGCAATGCTTATTTCCCGCTTTTTATCCCTAAGTCATTTTTTAATAGAGAAGCATCGCATGTTGAAGGGTTTGCCAAGGAATGTGCTGTTGTCACACATTACAGGCTAAAAACCGATAAAGACGGTAAGGGAATAGTAGTGGATGAGGATGCTAAGCTTGAAGAGGAATTGATAATCAGGCCGACCTCAGAGACAATAATCTGGGATTCATACAGAAACTGGATACAATCATACAGGGATCTGCCTTTACTGATAAACCAGTGGGCGAATGTTGTGCGTTGGGAGATGCGTACAAGAATGTTCCTGAGAACAACTGAATTTCTCTGGCAAGAAGGACATACGGCGCATGCAACAAAGGAGGAGGCGCAGGAGGAAGCACTGAGAATGCTGAATGTATATGTTGATTTTGCAGAAAATTATATGTCACTGCCGGTAATAAAAGGTGATAAAACAGAAAATGAAAAGTTTCCCGGAGCAATAAATACCTATACTTTTGAGGCTTTGATGCAGGATGGCAAGGCACTGCAGGCAGGAACATCACATTTCCTGGGCCAGAATTTTGCCAAAGCATTTGATGTGAAATATACTACCAGGGAAGGGAAAGAAGAATATGTCTGGGCAACATCATGGGGAGTTACAACAAGGCTTATAGGTGCTTTAATTATGGCACACTCAGATGATAACGGTCTCGTCCTGCCTCCGAAAATTGCACCTATACATGCCGTTATTGTCCCTATATATAAAAATAATGACCAGCTATCGGCTATTTCAGCAGTTGCTGAAAAATTAAAGAAACTTTTATCAGATAAAGGCCTGACAGTGAAATATGATAACCGTGACACGTATAAGCCCGGATGGAAGTTTGCAGAATATGAGTTAAAAGGTGTTCCCATAAGGCTTGCCCTGGGTCCCAAGGATATTGAAAATGACCAGGTTGAACTTGCACGCAGGGATACAATGCAAAAACAAATATACCCTCAGCAAGGCATAGAAGAAGTTGTTGCTAAATTGCTTGACGAGATACAGGGCAATATCTATAAGAAAGCACTTGAATTTAGAAAAAAGAATTCATATGTTGTTGATGACTATAAAGAGTTTAAGGATATAATTGAAAATAAGGGAGGTTTTGTATCAGCACACTGGGACGGAACAACAGAAACAGAACTTAAAATTAAGGATGATACAATGGCAACTATAAGATGCATTCCCCTTGACTCAAAACCTGAAGATGGCAAATGTATTCTCACGGGTAAGCCCTCAAAACAAAGAGTCATATTTGCCAAGGCATATTAGGGTTGCTGCCTGCCCAGCTGAGCTTTATCGCAGAAGGGGGTTGCAGGTTATTTAAGAGGATCGCGATACCAGTTAATATTTGATTTATAATTACTAATATTTCTTGAATCCGATCTTAATGAGGTTTATAATTACCATATTCTTCTCGCTGAATATATTATTTTCATTTGGCCAGGATGATGCTGTAATAAGGGGTACAATATCTGATGTATCAAATGACCAAACACTTTCAGGAGTAAACATCATAATAAACAATTCCACAGGTGTTATATCAGACATGCAGGGAAATTACCTTGTTCATAGTCTACCCGGCTTTATTACACTTACATTTCAACATGTGGGGTATAAAAAAGTGATAAAGGATTTAAACATGCAACCGGGTGACACAGTGCTGTTAAATATCGGACTGGAAACTGAGCGCACGTTACTTGATGAGATTATTGTAACCACAGGGAGGTATGAGCAGAAATTATCAGAGGTTATAGTTTCCACAGAAACGTTAAAATCCGAACTGATTGAAAACACCAACACCACATCGATGGATGATGTTGTCAATATTATACCGGGCATTGATGTAATGGACGGGCAGGCCAGCATAAGGGGTGGGAGCGGGTATAGTTTTGGCGCCGGAAGCAGGGTGATGGTCATGGTAGATGATCTTTCAATGTTATCGGCCGATGCAAACGATATAAAATGGAATTATCTGCCGGTTGAAAATATTTCACAGGTCGAGATTATTAAAGGTGCTTCATCAGTACTTTATGGTTCATCGGCATTAAACGGGGTAATAAATGTAAGAACAGCATTCCCGCGTAACGATCCCGTTTCAAAGATTACGGTTTTTAACGGTGTATATATGGATCCGAAGAGGGAGGAGCTGATATGGTGGGGAAATCAACCCCTGTTTACAGGCGCCAGTTTTTTCCATTCACGAAAAGTGAAAAACCTGGATATTGTAGCAGGCAGTCATTTGTTCAATGATGCCGGTTATCGCGAGAACGACAGGGAACAAAGAGCCCGGGCAAACTTTAACTTAAGATACAATAGTAAAAGAATTGCTGGATTATACTTTGGTGTTAACGGAAATATGATGTATCAGGATAAAATAGATTTTTTAATATGGCAGAACGCAGATTCCGGAGCTTATAAACAAAATCCTGAAGCTATTTCGTGGCTCAAAGGTACCCGCTTTAATATTGATCCTTTTATCATTTTATATCATAAAAAAGGAGGTAGTCATAACCTCAGAACCCGTATTTTCAAAGTGATCAATAAGTATGACGAAGATCCCGGGAAGAATGCCGAGACTGTATTTTATCATGCTGAATACAAATACCATAAAGCATTTACTGCCTTCCTTAAAGGGACTTTTGGTATTTCTGAAACTTATTCAGTTGTTAATTCGAAATTATACGATGATCACAACAGCAACAATACTGCTGTATATTCACAATTTGATGCAAGGGTGATAAAAAAGTTGAACCTCTCATTAGGAGTAAGATGGGAAACTCTTCTGCTGGACGGATCAGCTGAAACGTCAAAACCTGTTTTCAGAACCGGATTGAATTACCAGCTTACACCATCCACATTTCTGAGGGCTTCTTTCGGACAGGGATACCGGTTTCCGTCAGTGGCGGAAAAGTATACAGCTACATCCGTAAGCGCACTTAATATTTTTCCTAATCCTGAGTTGAAATCCGAAACGGGATGGAGCACGGAAACAGGAATAAAACAGGGATTTAAAATAAGCGAGTGGAAAGGTTTTATGGATATTACCGCATACTGGACGGAATACCAGGATATGATCGAATTTGTTTTTGATGTGTATGCACCTGACACCGTTCAATACCCTACTTTGGATCATGTCGGATTCAAATCAATGAATGTAGGTAATGCCCTGATAAATGGCTTTGATATTACATTGACAGGCATGGGCAAATTTCTTGGCATACCGGTTAAACTGCTCGCCGGTTATACGTATATGAATCCGCTCAACCTGAACTATGATGCTTCTGATACAAGCAGTACCAGTGAAGACAGGATACTTAAGTACAGGTATTTTCATATGGCAAAAGCCGATCTTGAGTTGGACTACAATAAATTTGCTGCCGGACTAAGCTTTATTTACCGCAGTTTTATGAAAAATATCGATGATGTTTTTCTTGATCCGCTTATGGGCAATCTTATTTTACCGGGATATCCCGGCTACCGCGAAGAACACCGGAAGGGGTATATAATCTTCGATTCCAGGTTCTCATATCAGCTTACAGCCCATTCCAGAGTTGCACTTGTAATTAAAAATCTGTTCAACACCGAGTATATGGGAAGGCCCGGGGATATAGGACCGCCAAGAAATATAGCGCTTCAGTTAAGAGTTGCTCTTTAAATCTTTATTTTATTTTAGTGAACCTGCCGGAGTAGTTTTTTGCAGTGTTTGAAATTCTGTACATGTAGATGCCCGCCTTAAGGTTTTCGCCATCAAAAACAAAATAATTGTTTCCGGGAGTTGCCTGCAGTTTCTCAGTATATATTCTCTCGCCTACAATAGAGTATATCTCCAGGGTCACTATTTCAGTTAAGATATCGTGAAAGCTAATTCTTAAATGTTCTGTATACGGATTGGGCGAACATTTAATAACATCAAAGGAATGACTTCTCATTTCATCCAGCTTACTGGCTTCGTAAACGGTTACAGATACAGAGCTGTCATCAACCTGGGGAGGTAATTCAACAATATTTGAAAATACCATAATATATGGTATGACCTTTATATAAAGCGTATATGTACCGGCAGATGTAGGAGTACCGTTGATTAATACACAGTATGCCGTATCGGGATATAAGTCCACTGCATTTATCTCGTATTCAATTCCCGGCGGTATGTTTCCTATTGAATCTATTACAATTTTATATATGGTAATAGTAGCTTCACCAACTTCAGCTTCTGAAGGCGGCCAGATTGTTACAGTCTCATCATAATAGGTACCTACATAAGCATTAGGCAATGTGTCAGGGCAGAGCTGGCCAGGATCATTGATATCCACACAACCAATGGTATCAGGAATACATTGTGTATATGAATGCCTGATCATAAATAATGATATGTTCAGGATCAGAATAATGCAGGTTAGTTTTTTTATAGCAAAGAGTTTATGCATGAATTCAACTGTTATTAAAGTTGTTATATGAAAATAAATATTTACCTGACCTCACTTTTCCCAATTTATTTCTACAGACAAATTACAAAAAAAATACCACCTGCACAATACTGCAATAAATTGATATGTCTATATGTAAACATTAAATAATAAATTTTAAACGGCGAACTACGAATATCGAACACCAAAAAACCAGCAACCGGCAACTAGTAACAAGCAACCGGCTATGCATCCTTAAGCTTAAAGCCCAGAATTAATCCATATATCAATATTAGTATTGTAAACACTATCAGTGGTTTAAAACCAATAAGATTCAGAATGAGACCTCCGGGAATGGAGAAAAACAAACCAAAGGAAGTGAGATTATTCTGAATTGCAAAATACACAGGCCTCTTTTCTTCAGGTGCAATGCTTAAAACAAGATTGTTAAAAGCCAGTTTAAAACCATCCGACGCACTTCCTGCAAGTAAAAATAAGAGGATGAAAAAGTAAATATTAGTGGCAATAAGGGCTAAAGACAACGACATTATAATCATTAAGAATGATGTAAGAATGATTTTTTTATTTGAGCCTATGGATGCGTATTTTGCCCATAAGATATTTCCCAGCAGGGAACCGCCCAGTAACGGCAGAGCCGAGCCCAGGGCTAATCCTCCAAGGTTTATGTCCAGCTTTGCATACTTAACAATGAACGGCAGGACAAACAAGTATGTGTAAGATAGTAAGCGAACAATAATTTGCAGTTTTAGTGCTTTGTCTTCTTTCAATGTTTTAAATGAATTTACAAGGAAAATGGAAAAGCGCTCTTCTTTCTTTTGAATATTTTTCTTTGGAAATTCCTTTAGGGTGCTGAATATGATATAACCTACAGACATTATGCCTGCACTAATCATAAAAGAATAGGAAAAACTTTTAGGCTCTTCAAAAGCATTCAGGAACCATGCTACAAACATTCCGCTCATTACACCTCCTAATCCCATGAATGTCTGACGGTAAGCCCATGTTACACCTCTGTAGTCGTTAGTAAAGACCTTGCCAAATAACTCATGAAAATATATTGTCCCGAATCCTGCAGTAAATGAGAACAGGAATAATCCGATGCCAATCAGCCATATTGCAACTGCCGGTTTAGTCTCACCAAAATAGAAAATTGATAATCCTATACCAAACCAGCTTAGTAAGCGAAGCAAAAAAATTATCCTTAAAGGTTTCATAACCCTTGTATAAGCCTGTGCATAAAATGCAGTATAAAGCTGCATAAGAATAGCACCTCCTCTTATCAATGAAGAGAAAAAGCCGAGCAGGATATTACTCTGGCTGAAATAGTTAACTATAAGGGGCAGAATTGTTGAAGGTTCAGCAACACTAATAGCTGAAGTAACGAAAAAGCCATGTGCAATGAATTTTACCCTGTTTGATTTGAGATTAATTAATTTATGCATCGGAATTGCTCATAAATAAGCAAAAATAGTCTATTAGGATATTAAATGAAGAATTAAATCTTAAATTTGTGATTTTACTAAAGTTTAACTAAAATTTTAAACGAATGAAACGTCCATGATAAAGTATTCATTAATATCTCAAAAGTAAATGATTATTTTATCATGGTAAGTTACATGTGACCAAATAATTAAATAAAATATAAACACATGAAAATGATTAAGAAAGTATTTTTCATACATATAATATTTTTGTTTGCCTTAAATTCATGCAAACAAAAAGGAACTGATAGTCAAACTGATTCAACAGAAGTAATTATGGAAAAAATTAGTGACTTTGCTGAGGTTAAACTAACGACAGACCTGAGTATCTTAAGTGAAAATCAGAAAAAGATGCTCCCGTTATTAATTGAGATTGCTGAAATAATGGATAATCTTTTCTGGCGTCAGGCATATGGAGACATGATGGAGCTGATAAATAGCCTGGACACTGAAGCGGAAAAGAAATTTGTCATGATGAATTATGGCCCGTGGGAGAGATTAAATAACAATATACCTTTTATAAAATCAGCAGGAGAAAAACCAAAAGGAGCAAACTTTTATCCTGTGGATATGACAAAAGAAGAGTTTGATTCATTTGATTCTGAGGACAAACAAAGTCTGTATACTTTGATAAAAAGAAAGGATGATGGCAGCCTGGAATCGGTTCCTTATCATTTGGCATACAGTGAACAGGTACAAAAAGCTTCGGCACTATTAATGCAAGCTGCAGAACTGGCAGAAGACCCGGGATTTAGAAAGTACCTGGAGCTTAGATCTAAAGCACTGCTTACCGATGACTATTTTGACAGTGACATGGCATGGATGGATATGAAAAACAATACAATTGATTTTGTTGTAGGACCTGTTGAAACATACGAAGATCAATTATTCGGATATAAGGCATCATACGAAGCATTTATTCTTATTAAAGACCCGGAATGGAGCGCAAAACTTGAAAAGTATGCAACATTTTTGCCGGAGCTTCAGAGTAAGCTGCCTGTCGGACAGGAATATAAATCGGAATCTCCGGGAAGCAGCTCTGACCTGGGTGTATATGATGCAATATATTACGCAGGAGATTGCAACGCAGGTGCAAAAACAATAGCCATTAATTTGCCAAATGATGAGAAAGTGCAATTGGAAAAGGGGAGCCGAAAACTTCAACTCAAGAATTCTATGAAGGCAAAATTTGATAAGATCCTTGTTCCTATAGCCCGGGAATTAATTGTTAGCGAACAGCAGAAGTATATAACATTCGATGCTTTTTTTGCAAATACCATGTTTCATGAAGTAGCACACGGACTGGGAATTAAAAATACTATCAATAATAAAGGATCTGTGAGGGAAGCACTTAAGGATACATATTCTGCACTGGAGGAAGGGAAAGCAGATATTGTGGGATTGTTTCTTGTAAATAAACTTAAGGAAATGGAAGAAATAGAAAATGATCTAATGGAAAATTATACAACCTTTCTTGCAGGTATTTTCCGTTCCATACGTTTTGGCGCAACATCGGCTCATGGTAAAGCTAACCTGATACGTTTCAACTATTTTAAAGAAAAAGGAGCTTTATATATGACAGAGGACGGCAGATATGGGGTGAATTATGATGAATTGCGTGAAGCAATAAATTCATTATCCAATCTTATTATCACAATTCAGGGAAATGGGGATTATGAAAAAGCACAGGAGATAGTTAATAAGTACGGGAATATTGATGAGGATCTGCGCTCAGCACTGGATAAGATCGAAGAAAAGGATATTCCGGTTGATATAGTATTTGAGCAGGGACTGGAGGTGCTGGGACTTATTTAATTATTACCGGAATTATGATTATTGAATCAAGAGCATACGCCAGGGCAGGACTTCTGGGAAATCCTTCTGACGGTTATTTTGGCAAGACCATTTCTATAATAATCAAAAACTTTGGTGCTATTGTATCTATATATGAATCGCCTGAACTGGTGATTGAAGAACAGGAAATTGACAGAAATGAATTCAGAAATATCTATCACCTTGTCGATTCTGTGAATCTTACCGGCTATTATGGAGGTACACGCCTTGTAAAAGCAGCAATAAAGAAATTCTACGAGTATTGCGAAAATAACAATATAAGATTATCCAATAGGAATTTTACCATACGCTATCAGTCTTCTATTCCAAGGCAGGTCGGACTGGCGGGATCAAGTGCAATTATTACTGCAACAATAAAAGGATTAATGAAGTTCTTTGATGTTAAGATTTCTTTAGCATACCTGCCGACCTTAATTTTATCAGCTGAAGTTGATGAACTTGGTATCAATGCAGGTTTGCAGGACAGGGTGATGAAGGCTGTGTCTATATGGATTTTAATAAGCCGTATGTTGATAAACATAACTATGGAAAGTATGAACGCATAGATCCCAATCATCTGCCTAAGATTTACCTGGCTTATAAAATTCAACTGAGTAAGGTATCAGGGAAAGTTCTTAATACCATAAAACAGAAGTATGACAGCGGAGATGAACTGGTTCATAACACTCTCTCTGCAATTGCAGAATTAGCTGTAAGGGGCAAAGAATTAATCATAAAACATGATTATGATGAATTAAATGAACTTATAAATTTGAATTTTGATCTAAGAACCAAAATAATGAACATATCTGAAAGCAACCTTGAGATGATAAGATTGGCCAGGGAATGTGGAGCCTCAGCCAAATTTAGCGGGTCAGGAGGAGCTATTATCGGTATATATAAAGATGACGAAATACTCAGAAAACTTATAGTAAGCTTAAAAAAAGTAAATGCACGAGTTATTAAACCCTACATATTATAAAGAATTATGATAAATAAAGCTGTTATACCTGCTGCCGGACTGGGTACGAGATTTTTGCCGGCAACCAAGGCCCAGCCAAAGGAAATGCTGCCTGTTATTGATACTCCTGTTATACAGTATGTTGTACAGGAATGTGTTGATTCCGGTATTGAGGATATACTTATTATCTCAGGAAAAGGAAAGAGATCCATTGAGGATCATTTTGACAGGAACTTTGAGCTTGAAAGTAAGATACAGGAGAAGGAAGATGAAGTGCTGTACACGCAGATAAGGCATATAGAGAATATGGCGAACATACATTTTATTCGTCAGAAAGAGCTGAACGGTTTGGGTGATGCAATATACCATGCCCGTTTTCATTGTGGCAGGGAACCCTTTGCTGTTCTTCTTGGAGATACGATAATTGACTCAGTGATTCCTGTTACCCAGCAACTTATCGATACTTATGAGCAGTACAAACAAACGATTATTGCTGTTGAGACTGTTCCGATGGAAATTGTGTCAAGATACGGAATAACAGGGGGAAAAAAAATAAATGACAAACTCATGCAGCTGGATGAACTTATTGAGAAGCCTGAAGTGGATAAAGCCCCGTCAAACCTCGCAATAGCAGGAAGATACATACTTACTCCGGAAATTTTTTCTGCCCTGGAAAAGACACCAAGGGGTAAAGGCAATGAGATTCAGCTTACTGACGCCCTGAGATTATTGCTGAAACATGAAAATATTATTGCACATACGATAGAGGGAACGAGATATGATCTCGGCAATAAAATGGACTTTTTAAAAACCACTGTTGAATTTGCATTAAAAAGGAAAGAGTTTGCTAAACCTCTTGAAGAATTTTTAAGAGAGACGGTAAAAAAACTGGATGAGAATAAGAAATCTAAAGGGTAATTGAATTTAAGGACTGGTTTATAACAGTATAAAACTTAAAATAAATTAGGATTATTTGACAGAATATTTATTTTTGTAGCTCACAAGCTAAAAATATCGAAAGATATTGGCATAATAATTATTAACCCTAAACAATATTTCTATGAGCAGAATTCGTAAAGTTTACCTTGATGAAAAGGAAATGCCTAAGCAATGGTATAATTTAGCAGCTGATATTGATGTACCTCCGTATATGAGTCCGGACGGACCTGTTCCTCCCGAAGCATGGGCTCCTGTATTTCCTATGAACCTGGTTGAGCAGGAATACAGCAAGGAACGCTGGATTGATATACCTGAAGGTGTCCTTGATTTATTGAGCAGGTGGAGGCCTTCACCCTTGCACAGAGCTTATAGCCTTGAAGAAGCCCTGAAAACTCCGGCAAGGATATATTATAAAAATGAGAGTTTATCACCTGCAGGAAGCCATAAGCCAAATACTGCCGTAACACAGGCATGGTATAATAAAGAATTTGGCATTAAAAGTTTAACAACAGAAACGGGAGCCGGCCAGTGGGGAAGTGCACTTGCATTTGCCTGTTCGCTAATTGGATTGGAATGCAAAGTGTTTATGGTAAGGATAAGTTTTGACCAGAAACCTTTCAGGAAACTTATGATGGCAACATGGGGAGCCAACTGCATTGCCAGTCCGAGCAACGAAACAAATACAGGAAGAACAATCCTGGAAAAAATGCCTGATACTCCCGGCAGTCTCGGGATCGCAATAAGCGAAGCTATTGAGGCAGCTGTAACGGATACAAGCGGGCAAACCAGGTATTCGCTGGGGAGCGTTACAAATTTTGTATGCATGCATCAGACTATAATCGGACTTGAAACAAAGAAGCAACTCGAAAAAATCGGCGAGAAGAAAGTTGATGTTATTATCGGATGTGCCGGTGGAGGAAGTAATTTTGCAGGTCTGTCATTTCCCTTTGTTTATGATAAGATTAATGGAGCGGATATAGACATTATCCCCGTTGAACCTGCATCATGCCCGACAATGACCAGAGGCCCCTATGTATATGACAATGGTGATACTGCTGAAATGGTACCTCTTGTTGCTATGTATTCACTGGGACATACTTTTATCCCGCCCCCGATACATGCAGGAGGGTTACGTTATCACGGTATGGCTCCGCTGGTTAGCAAAGCTATTAAAGAAGGATTATTAAGGCCGCTGTCACTACATCAGATTGAAAGCTACGAGGCAGGAATATTATTTGCTAAAACCGAAGGTATTATCCCTGCACCTGAAACTACTCATGCTATAGCAGCTACAATTCGCGAAGCTCAAAAAGCAAAAGAGGAAGGTAAAGAAAAAGTCATTTTATTTAATTTCAGCGGACACGGACTTATGGACCTTACAGGATATGATAAGTTTCTTACAGGCCAGCTATCAGATTATGAGCTGCCCCAGGAGGAAATTGATAAAAACCTGGAAGTGATAAAGAATTATCCCAGGCCATAATTGCAAAGGAATCTTAATTAATAACTACATAATAAAAATCCCGGCTTATGCCGGGTTTTTTATTTAAAACGAGAAACCTGCAACTACATATGCTATTTCAGCCTGCGGATTAACTATTACTGATCCGATCTTTTTTAGCTCTAATTCTTCACAAAAACATCTATTTTCTTATATCTTTGTCTGACTTTTTATAATTTATACCTTCCGCAGAATGAAGGAATACATTAAACAATTATTAAAGGCTGAAGCCGAAGCAATATTAAACATGCCTGTATCTGACAATTTCAGCGAGGTTGTGGAATTAATATATCAATCGGTTCATAAGAAAGGAGGAAAGCTTATTTCAAGCGGAATGGGCAAGGCCGGACAGATAGCCATTAATATTGCAACAACTTTTAGTTCTACCGGGACACCTGCGTTATTTTTACATCCCAGTGATGCCCAGCATGGTGACCTGGGAATTATTCAAAAGAATGATATCCTTTTGCTTGTTTCAAATTCCGGAAAAACAAGAGAAATTCTTGAACTGGTAAAATTGGCAAAACATCTGGTCAGGAATATCCCTGTCATTGTTATTACCGGTAATCCTGACAGCCAGCTTGGAAGCCTGGCTGATAATATAATATATACTGGTAATCCCGGTGAAGTATGCCCCCTGGGATTAACACCCACAACATCCACTACTACCATGACAGTAATAGGTGATATCCTTGTTGTGTTAATGATGAAAAAAATTGGCTTTACAGCAGAAGATTATGCTAACAGGCATCATGGAGGATATTTAGGTACAAAATCAAGAAATTCCGCTAATAATATAAAATGAATCTAAAACCTAAAGGGATTTAGTTAAAACAAAATATAATGAGAAAGATTTATACTATAGGAGAAACTGTTCTGGACATTTTATTCAGCAAAAACCAGCCATTCACCGCAAAGGCAGGGGGAGCATGCCTGAATTGTGCAGTCACTCTCGGAAGATTAAATGCACCAATATACTTTATAGGTGAATACGGCCTGGATGAGGTAGGTAACTTTATTGATAATTTTTTAAGGGAAAACAATGTTGCTACTGATTATGTATACAGGTATTATGATGGAAAATCCACACTTGCCCTGGCTTTTTTGAATGAAAATTGTGATGCCAGTTATGATTTTTACAAAATATATCCCAAAAAACGACTGAACATAAACTTGCCTGAATTACAGCAGGATGATATTATCATATTTGGTTCAATTTACGCTATAACGCCTGAAGTAAGAGAAGCATTGATAAAATTCATTAAACTGGCAAATAAAAAAAAGGCTATTGTTATTTATGATCCAAATTTCAGGAAGCAGCATTTACATGACTTACCCAGACTGAAACCTATGATTATTGAGAATATTGCTTTGGCAAATATTGTACGCGGGTCGCATGAAGATTTTTCTTTTGTTTTTGGAGTAAAGGATGCTGATGAGACTTTTGATATTATTAAGGAGAATGTCTCAAATTTACTTTATACAACCAGCCATAAGGGTGTATATTTGCGGACATTGAAGATTAGTGCAAAGTATGAAACACATGAAATTGAAGCTAAGAGCACAATAGGGGCAGGGGATAGTTTCAATGCCGGCATAGCCTATTCTTTATACAAATACGATATTAAATATAAAGAGTTAAACAACCTTGATGAACCATCCTGGGCAAAAATAATTCATACAGCTATTGATTTTGCCTCACATGTTTGTATGAATTATGATAATTATATATCAAAAGATTATGCCAAATCCTATAATCTGGACTAACTGCAACCAACAATATATCACAGAGTAATCAGAACCTCCTGTTAAATCGTTGATCATAATAAACTCAAATGTCTAACTCGAGTTTATTTAAATGTTCATTTATTATATCCAGCTCCTTTCTGTCAAGCCTGAATTCTGATGCCTTAATATTTTCGTCTACCTGCTCAGGATTTCTTAATCCTACCAATACCGAAGTGATACCTGGCTGCTGTATAGTCCAGTTTATCACCAGCTGTGAAAGGGTTATATTCCTTTCTGCAGCAACAGGTTTAATGTTGTCCAGAAAGGTGTTTATCTTTTCCAGGTTCTTTCCTGTGAAATAGGGACTCTCAGCCCTGTTGTCCCCGGGGGCAAATTTGTAGCCCGCAGTAATCTTACCGGTAAGCACACCTCTTTGCAGAGGGCTGTATGCAAGAATACCTATATTTTTTTTCATACACCAGGGAATAACACTTTCTTCTATATCCCTGCATACCATACTGTATGGCACCTGATTTGAACAAATGTTGATTGATGACATGGCGACTTCCAGTTGTTCCGTTGCATAGTTGCATACTCCTGCTGCTCGTACTTTACCCTCAGATATAAGTCTGCTTACAGCTTCCATGCTCTCCTCAATGGGAGTAGTAACATCATGCCAGTGTATCTGGTACAGATCAATATAATCTGTACCCAGCCTTTTTAAACTTTGCTCACATTCATACAATATACTTTCTTTACCGGCATATCTGTATATTGAAGTGCTCTTTCCCTT
>CAZFHF010000007.1:22994-24160 GCA_964518655.1 uncultured Bacteroidales bacterium
CACAAATATCAAAGTAATACCTGCCTTTTGTCAAAACCCACCGAAATCCGTAATTAGTTAAGATCTGAACCTTACTACGAATACCTTTTATCGCTTCACCAACAACATATTCACTCTCACCGAATCCGTATACGGGTGCAGTATCAATAGATGTCATTCCATAGTCAATTGCTTTATGCAATGCTTTTATTGACAGTTTTTTATCTGCGCCTCCCCAGAATAAACCACCTGTAACCCATGCACCATAAGTAATTTCAGATACTTTAATACCGGAGGTGCCTAATTTATTATAATTCATTGTTATCTTTTTTGAGTTAAATAATTAATGCTAAAAATGCCTTGCAAAAGTTACGGTTTTTCCTTCATATCTGTTATATAATTATCTTTCATTATATTATTGTCCTATAATGTCTATTACTCCGTTAAGGATATATTTTGGCGTGTAAGGAAAATCCTCCAGGGTCTTGTTACTGGTTATACCGCTTAATACGAGTACAGTATCAATTTCTGATTCAATACCGGCTACAATATCGGTATCCATCCTGTCGCCTATTATTATTGATTCCTCCCTGCTGCACCTGATTTTTTTCAGTGCCATTCTCATCATCAGGGGATTGGGTTTACCAACAAAATAGGCATTTCTGCCTGTTGCAAGTTCAATAGGAGAAATAAGTGATTTTGTTGCCGGAGCAATGCCATTTTCAATAGGACCTGTTAGATCCGGATTAGTACCTATAAGCTTTGCCCCTTTTAAAACAAGGTTTACTGCATGTTCAATCTTTTCGTAACTATATGTCCGGCTTTCACCCATTACAACATAATCAGGATTGATATTATTCATCGTATAGCCAATATTATACAGTGCATTAATGAGACCGGCTTCACCAATGATGTACGCACTGCCCTTAGGTTTCTGACTGTTCAGGAACATAGCAGTAGCCAAAGCACTGGTATAAAATACATCCTTATTAACTTCAACTCCCAGCCTGTTGAGTTTTTCCTGTAGCTCCTTCGGTGTTCTTTCACTGGAATTTGTAAGGAAAACAAATTTCTTTCCCGTGGAAACCAACCAGTGCACAAATTCTTTTACTCCGGGAAGCAATATATTGCCATGGTAAAGCACTCCGTCCATGTCTATTATAAATCCATTCTTGTTTTTAATATTT
>CAZFHF010000008.1:0-17707 GCA_964518655.1 uncultured Bacteroidales bacterium
ATTCCTTATAATATGCGCAATCTCCCTGAACTGGACTTTAAGTGGTTTATTTTTCCAGCTCTCTGTTAATTTTGGCCTTAATATATTATCGTAGGTATTATAATCATTATTATAGTACCATTTTACACCAGTATAACTAAGAAATTTACTGTTTTTGGGCTGCATTGAAATATCAAGTCCGGTAACAGGACAGGTTTTAATTTTTCGGGGCTTCTTTCTTGTTAATTTCTCCTGCTTATAGTCTTTATTATCATGATAGTGGATGAGTCTGATAATGTTTGAGTAAACCTTATTTAAGATGTTATTACTCACTAATATAGACTTTATGTTTTGCAGTAAGCAATTTAAAAAAATATTGATTCTGTGTCAAATTATTTGATTATGAGTTACTACTTAGTTATAAACAAATAACATGATTATGAGTTATTAAACAAAAAACTTATGGATTTAACCAGTTTAATGTAAATTTGCTGCAATTTTTGAATTTATATTAATTATAACAGGATAATTCAGGATAAATATCATGGAAATAATTTTCATGATAAAAGTTCGTAAATCGCAATTCAAAAAATGTATTATCATTTAGTAATATTAGGCTGTCAAATGAATAAATCAGACGGTGAACGTGTAAATACCATAATTAAGGGTATGGGTTACGAATGGACCGAGGATGAGGAGAATGCCGATTTACTTGGCATACTGGCTTGTTCTGTTCGCCAGAAATCCATTGACAAGGTATATTCAAGAATAAATAAATGGAATAAGTGGAAGAATGATAAAAACCTTATAACTTTTATCTCCGGGTGTGTGCTTCAGGCTGACAAAGAGAAATTTTTAAAGCTGTTTGATCTTGTTTTTGAAACAAATGATTTAACGGAACTGCCAGAAATGATAAGTCAGTATGGAGTCGTTACACCAATAAAACAAGGAGTCAGAAATAATGGGAAAAAAGTTTTGGATTTCTGGGAAATAAAACCATTTTATAATTCCTCTTTTGAAGCATATATACCTATCCAGAACGGATGTGATAAATTCTGTACATTCTGTGCTGTACCTTATACGCGGGGAAGAGAAATATCAAGGCCTTCCGCAAATATACTGGATGAGATAAAATACCTCGTCAGCAAGGGATATAAATCTGTCACTTTGCTGGGACAAAATGTAAATTCATATGGTTATGACAAAAAGGGTGGGGAAATAACTTTTCCTATGCTTCTAAGAGCTATTGGAGAGCATGGAAGAATATCGGGTAAAGAGTTTTGGGTTTATTTCACATCACCCCATCCCAGGGATATGACAGATGAATTAATAAGAACCGTTGCAAAATACGATTGCCTTGCAATGCATATGCATATTCCTCTTCAGTCAGGGGACAATACTGTGCTTAAGAAAATGAACCGTAATTATACTGTAGAGGAATATATTGAGATCATAAATACCGTTCGTAAACATTTACCTGAAGCGACAATTTTTACTGATATAATAGTAGGGTTTACAGGTGAGAAAGAAGGGGAATTTGAAAATACCAGGAAAGTAATGGAAAGCTTGAAATTCAATATGGCATATATAGCAAAATATTCTCCGCGCCCCGGAGCAGCAAGTTATAAATGGGATGATAATGTTTCGGATGAGATAAAAAAGATCAGGTTAAATATACTTACCGAAGAGTTAAAGAAATATGCCATGGATTATAACAATAGTCTGGTAAATAAAGAGTTAAAAATACTGGTGACAGGAACTGACCGGAAAGATGGTTATCTTTCCGGCATCACCGAAGGAAGAATAGTTGTCCGCTTTAAGTCGGATGACAATTCTTTAATCGGACATTTTACGCATATTATTATTACTTCAGCAACGGAATTCGCAGTTGAAGGGGAATTAATAAAGAAAACAACGACCGAAAAGGTGAAGCTATGAAGAGAAGAGTTGCCTTTAAAACTTTAGGATGCCGTTTAAACCAGAGTGAAACAGATGCACTGTTTACAGATTTTTATAAAGCCGGGTATGAAATTGTTGATTTTAATGATCATGCTGATGTATATGTGATTAATACATGTACTGTTACCAGCCAGAGTGATCACAAATCAAAAAATATTATTAACAATGCCTGCCGGCGACACGGTTCACCGGTAGTAGTTGCTACAGGTTGCCTGGTGAACAATAACAGCGATTTTTTTGAGCATCGGAATGATATAACCTACGCTGTTGCTAATAAAAATAAAAGCTCAATACTTCCTTTGGTTGACAGTCATTTTAAAGGAGAGCCATTAAACACCAGTGAGCTTGCCGGAGGATTATTTAATTTTTCGATTGCAGAGAAAAGTATTCACACACGCAGTTTTATAAAAATTAATGATGGATGTGATAATTCCTGTACTTATTGTATTGTGCCAAAAGTAAGAGGTAAAGCAGTAAGCCGGCCTCCGGACAGTATCCTTGACAATATCAGGAAGGTGGTTGACCTGGGATATAAAGAGGTAGTCTTAACAGGAGTGAATATCAGCTGTTATAACTTTGATGAGGTGAGTTTTGAGGACCTTATTGAAAAAATATTAAAAATCCCGGGAGATTTCAGGGTGAGAATCTCAAGTATTGAACCTGAGAATTATGGAAAAAAACTCGCAGCATTATTTAATAATCCTAAACTTACACCCCATCTGCATGTTTGCCTTCAGAGCGGTTCGGATAAAATACTTAAAAGTATGGGCAGGGTATATGATCTGAAAAGTTATATTAAAATTATAGAGCTGTTTAAAAAAATGCATCCTGACATGAATTTTACTACGGATATTATTGTCGGATTTCCCGGGGAATCAGAAAAAGAGTTTCTTGAAACATGCAAAGTAATAAAGGATATAGGATTTAGCCATATTCATACATTTAAGTACTCAATAAGAAAAAATACTGTCGCTGCTAATTTTCCTGAACAGATCCCGGAAAAAACCAAAAATGACAGAAGTGAAATAATCAGGAAAATATCAGATGATAATAAACTTGCTTATAGAAAATCACTTATAAGTAAAACTCAACGTGTACTAATCGAAAGAATTGCCGGCGAAGGCCATGCTAAAGGATACGGAGAACATTATGTTCCTGTAAAGTTTGATGGAGTGGGCTGCACAACAAATACTTTCATGAATATTATGATTTCGGATATTGATATTAATGATAAAATGATATTAAAGGGGGAAAATAATGTGAATAAATAATGCAGCTACTAGTTTGATATTCTTTTATTTCTTAATACATTTAAATAATAATTAGTAACTTTTATAATAGTATATTGGCCTTTTATATGAGGTATATGTTTTTTTATAATATTGTTTTATATATATAAACAAGTAATAATAACTTAAAATTAAAATACCCGTATATAATCTTAATGTTTTTTAATAAAATTTAGTTTTATAATATTTGTAATAAATAAATCTTTGTTTTATTTATGGCTAAAAGTAAATCCGCTTTCCTCAGGCATATTTCGGAGTTGATGAGCCAGAACAAGTCATTGACGGTAGAAAATGAGAAACTGACAACACAGAATGAAGAACTTTCCCAGGAACTGGAAAAATATAAACACTTATTAGCACAGGCAAAGAATGAGAATTTAAACAGGGTAATAAGTGTACCTAAAACTACCAAGGTATTAAAGTATAAGACTGCCACAGTATTATTTGCAGATACTCAGGGATTTAATAATATATCTTCGGATATGGACTCACGGGTTCTGGTTGATAACCTTGATGAGATATTTCTGCAATTTGAAACAATCATTAACAAGTATGAAATAAAAAGTATTAAATCCGTTGGCGATACAATAATGTGTGTAGGGGGGATTCCGCAGAAAAACATAACAAATCCCGTTGTGGTTTTATTAGCCGCTGTTGAGATGCAGTATTACATTAAAGATCTTCAAAGGACTTATCTGGATGATAAAATATGGAAATTAAAAATAGGAATACACACAGGGCCAGTTGTTGCTACCGAAATAGGAAGGAAAAAAGTTAATTATGAAATAAAAGGAGATACTGTAAACCTGGCTGCCCGTATCAGGGCATTTTGTGAAGAGGGAAATATCCTGGTATCTGCCACCACTTATGAGCTTGTTAAGGACTTGTTTAGCTGTGAATATTACGGAAAGATGCCTGTTAAATACAAGGGTGATATTGAAATGTACACAATTAAAGGTATAAAACAGGAGTTTTCATTACAGAATAAAGGACTAATCCCAAATAAAAAGTTCAGTATACGATATGGCTTAATACAGTTCATGGACTTGCAGGAGATGATTTTGGATAAACTTGAGAAAGAGCTGGCTAAAAAATTATTTTATCACAATGTTAAACACACTGTTGATGTTGTTACTCAGACAGAATTAATTGGCTTTGGGGAAGGCGTTTCAGATGCCGAATTATTATTATTGAAAACGGCAGCCATGTTTCATGATGCAGGGCACACCGTGGGTTATGATGATCATGAATATAACAGTACACTTATTGCCAAAGAAGTCTTGCCAAACTATTATTACACCCAGACTCAAATAAATATAATCTGCGAGTTGATAATGGCTACAAAACTGCCGCCGGATCCAAAAAACCACCTTGAAGAAATTATGTGTGATGCCGATCTGGATTACCTGGGAAGAAGTGATATGATTCCTGTTTCAAATACTCTTTATAAAGAACTAAAAGAACAAAACAAAGTCGGAACATTAAATGAATGGAATAAAATGCAGATGAAATTTATTTCTCTTCATCAGTATTTTACAAATACCGCCAGAAAATTGAGAGAAGTAAATAAACAGAAGCAGATAGAACGTATAAAAAACCTTATTACCGATTAATCTCCAATACAAACCTTATTAAGTTTTTTCAGTTATCCTCCTTTTGTGGTTTGATAATTACACTGATAAGTTTTACAAACTTATCATTATATAATATTTCTTTTTACTGCATTACATTTGATAATATTATTATTTAAGAAATCATTTGTAAGAAGTTTTAAGATAAATAGTAAACTTTAATTTCTTAATTTTACATCATAAAATGCAAATGATATTTTTGCTATTATTTTTCCGGTATCAAAGTATTGATTAATTAAAATGATTCTATATGAAGATATATAGTAACGACGGGAGGTTGATTTTACCAATAAGTGAAAGAAAGAAGAGTAAGCTGAATAAAGATGAAAGCAAGGTCAGGTATGTTATAAAAGAAGCTTACTGTCCCAAAGGATGCAATATAATTGATGAGAATTACAAAATCAATGGTTCCCCGGGCTTGAGGATAAAGTTCAAAAGAGCTGACTCAGAAGGTGAATTTATTATTTCTGCCATAGAAGGTGATTTTGACAAAATAATACTGTCAGGAAAACTAAAGAATGGAGTTAAAGATGAGCTATATTGTCCACATTGTGGTGTTATGTTTGAGAAGCTTGTTAACTGTAATTGTAAACCTGATGCGGATATGGTTATTATTGGGCTGACCAAAAATCTGGATTTTAATAATGCGATAACTTTTTGTAATGTTACCGGGTGTCATAACGGTTCCTTTGTTAGTTCCGGAGATATTATAAGACATATCAGGCTGGAACAGTCCATTTAATCCAGTATGTAAATAATAATCATATGCGTATTCTTTTTATTTCTATTCTGTATATATGCTTTTTATTAAACTTCCAGATAAGCGGCCAGTCGTTTTCAAAACTTAACAGTGAGATAAATGGTACCGTATACAGCAGCCTGGAGTTTAGCAGCAGGATTCTTAATGATAAGCTCGGGTATTCAGTATACCTCCCTCCATATTATCATACATCAGATGACAGTTTTCCGGTGCTTTACCTTTTACATGGCTACGGAGGAAACGAAACCAGCTGGATTAACAGATGTAACATCCACAGAATAGTTGACAGTTTGATACTGGAAGGAGAGATCCCTTCAATGATCATAATAATGCCTGATGGCAGGAAATCCTACTATATCAATGATTTTCAGCAGCAATTTCCTTATGAAGATATTTTTACCGGCGAGTTGATACCATTTGTTGATTCTACATACAAGACCTTACCGCAGAAAAAATACAGGTTCATCGGCGGATTATCCATGGGTGGATACGGAGCTTTGATATTGTCAATAAAGCATCCTGACTTATTTGGTGTATGCATATCATTAAGTGCCGCAGTACGTACAGATGAAATGATAGCCAGTGTGGATTCTACAGATTATAACAGTAAGTTTTCTGTGTTGTTTGGAAGTGAATTCCAGGGTAATGCAAGGATTAACGATTACTGGAAATCTTACAGCCCTTTTTATCTATTGAATGATAGTATTTCCAATGAACTAAAAAGTGTTTACTGGTACATTGAATGTGGCATGAATGATTTTTTAATTAAGGGCAATGAAGCTCTGCATACGGCATTTCTGAATCTGGGAATAAATCATGAATACCATGTCAGAATCGGTTCACATAACTGGGAGTACTGGAAAAAAGGTATAATTGAAGGCATGAAATTTTCCGGGCATTCAATCCGCTAGACTGTCGTAGTATTCCAGCACTCTTATAACATCATTTTCATTATCCAGGGACAGGTCCTGTCCGTTAACAAATGCTTTAATTTTACTTTCCTTAACAGAAAGTACTTTTATAACCGATTTCTTACACAGCTTAATCCTGGTAATTGTATTTTCACCAGTTATTAAATAATACTGCCATTTATCAGTATACTCATCATATTTATTACCGGTAGCATATGGGCCTTTATAATTAGCTTTGATAAATATTTTGGAATACTTAAGTATTAGTTTTGACCTGCCGTCATATATAATCCTGACAAATGCTGCATTATCATTTTTTTCCGGTTTGATATTCATTTCTTCCATTAAAATCAGGTTGCCGGAAGAATTATCCATTATTTCGAATTTTTCTATCATTGACCTGTCTATAATAAGCGAATCCCCGGAGGATGAATTTAAATAGAGAAGATCATCAGTGTATATATTGTACTTGACATTGACATTTTTTATTAATTTATTATCCTTTAAATAAATATTTCCCGGCTTCCATTCATTAAACAAATATGGGGTTCCCCTGACACCTTCATAAAGTTCATCCATGTTTGTTGTATATATTGGTCCTGTCATCTTTGATATTCTTTTCAGATTTTCTTCAGATGCCACAATAGTCTGATGTATTGTTTGTGAATATGAAAAAATGGCGATCTTAAATAATAGAAAAACAAATAATGCCTGTTTCATAAACTTATGAATTTAACTATGGTATCATCAAGCTAAAATATCTATTTACAAAATCATATTGTCTTAAATATCCATGATAACCTGATTTCTCAGCAAGTCTTCCATATTTTCCCTTTTTCTTATGAGGTAGTCTTTACCCTGGTGTACCAAAACTTCAGCGGGCCTGTATCTTGAATTATAGTTGGATGCCATAGCAAAGCAATATGCTCCTGCATTAAAAAATGCAAGGTAATCACCTTCAGTGATCTCATTTATTTTTCTGTTCCAGCCAAAAGTGTCAGTCTCACAAATATATCCTACAACAGTATATATTCTTGTCTTTCCTTTTGGATTTGAAACATTAATTATCTGATGGTATGCATCGTAAAACATAGGTCTTATGAAGTGATTCAGGCCTGTGTCAACACCTGCAAATACTGTTGATGTTGTCTGTTTGATGACATTAACCCTGGCAAGGAAATAACCTGCTTCACTTACCAAAAACTTACCGGGTTCAAAAATTAATGTAAGGTCTTTACCGTATTCGTTGCAGAATTCTTTAAACCTTTTTGTAAGTTCATTTCCCAAAGCTTCAATATCAGTATAAATATCATCAGATTTGTATGGTACTTTAAAGCCGCTTCCAAAATCAATGTAATCAAGTTCCTTAAATTCTTTTGCCACATCCAGCATAATTTTTGCTCCGTTAATAAAAACCTCGACATCCAGTATATCTGAGCCCGTATGCATATGCAATCCTTGCACCTTCATTTTATTTGCTGCTATCACCCTGTGAACATGGGGCATTTGGTAATATGAGATCCCGAATTTTGAATCTATATGCCCGGTAGAGATCTTCTGATGCCCCCCGCCCATAATATGAGGATTAATTCTGATGCATACCGGTATCTTATCCCCGTGAAGATGACCGAATTGTTCAAGAATAGATATGTTATCAATATTAATGTTTATTCCCAGTTTTGCTACTTTTTCAATTTCATCGATAGAAACACAGTTTGGAGTGTAGATAATATCACTGGCGTTAAATCCGGCTTTTAATCCCAGCTCAACTTCCTGTATTGATACTGCATCCAGTCCTGAGCCGAGGCTTTTAAAGAATTTAAGGACATTAATATTTGTTAAAGCTTTACACGCGTAATTAATCTTAACATTTACACCCTTAAATGCATCCAGCATTCTGGTGTATTGATTTTTCATCTTTTCAGTTTCATAAACATACAATGGTGAGTCATACTTATTGCATAAACTGATAACATCAACACCGTCAATTTTGTATTTGTTGTTTACTAATTTCATTTGCAGATAGTATTAGTATTTGTCAGGTTTACAATAAAAAATAACTTAAAAGTTTGCAATCCGGGCAATTTTATCGTTTTTTAGGTTTATAGTTGCGATTTTTTGCCATTTGTTCCAGCCGTGACTGGAATCCGGATTTTTTCTTAACCTTTGTTTTCCTGTTCTCCATCTTCTTTAGGAGCTCTTCATCATCTATAAATTGCTTAAATAATAAATTCTGAGCGAAAGTTATGATGTTTGCCAGAAAGTAGTAATATGTTAATCCTGCAGAAAAGTTATTCAGAATAAACATAAACATGACAGGCATCATATACATCATACCTTTCATTCCGGGCATCTGCTGGCTGCCGCCTGCTGTTTGTCCGCCAAACTTCATTGTCAGGATTGTTGATGCAGTCATAAGCAATGTAAAGAGGCTTATATGATTTCCATAAAGTTTGCTGATAACCGGTATATTTCCTGTCCATTCAAGGATAGAGTCATAGGTTGATAAATCATGAGCCCAGAGAAAACTCTGCTGTCTCAATTCAATTGATGTCGGGAAGAATCTGAACATTGCAAATAAAATCGGGAACTGCAGCACCATAGGCAGGCATCCTCCAAGAGGACTTACTCCGGCTTTTTTATACAATGCCATAGTAGCTCTCTGGCGTTCCATTTCCTTTCCCTTGGGATATTTTTTTGTTATATCATCAATCTGTGGTTTCAGAACCTTCATTTTAGCCTGCGACAGGAAGGACCTGAAAGTTAGAGGGAATAGTGCTACTTTTATTATTATTGTAAGCAGCAGGATAATCAAGCCGTAGTTATTTATAGATTTATTGAGCCAGTCAAATATTTTGATAATAACATACTGATTTATCCATTTTATAATACCTCGTCCTACAGAAACCATGTCATGAAGCTTAATATCACTATAATTCTTTTTCAGGTAGCTGAATTTATTCGGGCCGAAATAAAATTTTACAGGTATTGACTCATCGTATTCTTTTCTTATCGGGAGGCCTATTTCAGCAGTAAAAACTTTCATATAATGTTCCGATTCCGGAAGATTTCTTGACTTAATAAGGGCATTTGCGAAAGTGCTTTCTGCAATTATTACTGATGAAAAAAACTGATCTTTAAAAGCGATCCATTCTACCTGTGTTGTTATATCCTCTTCCTGTAATTCTTTGTTTGTGCGTGCATTGAAAAAATCCACATCATCCTGGTAAGGTTTGTAATATAAGGTAGTATAGTAATTCTCGTTCTTTTTGCCTTTTTCCTGTTTGGGTGAGTATATTTCCCAGCTCAGGTCTATGGACTTAGGATCACGGGTTGTGATATCTTCCATCCCCACAAGCCTGATGTTCAGGTTCACTGCATAACTGTTAGGTTCAAGCTTATACTGATATTCAATATACTTGTCTTCCCCCGCATTTAAGCGCATACTTATGGTCCTTTCATAGTCTGTAACTATAACTGACTTTTCATCAGTTAGAGCATCAAAAAACAGGTCATTCGTTGTTACAATCTTGTTCTGATGGTAAAAATTAAGTCCGAATACCGTTGAATCACCTGTAAAGAGCTTCAGAGGCAATGAATCAAAAGTCTTATATTTTTTTAGCTCAACAGAGTACGGCCTGCCTCCTTTTTTTGAGATCGTTAATATAATAAGGTTATTTTCCATGGTATAGAATTCATTATCACCTAAGCCGGCCTCAGCAAACTTACCAAGTCTGCCACGCAACACATTTATATCATCTTTTTCCTTTTCAGGGATTACTGCTATTTCCGGTTCAGCTTCTTTCTTTTCCTGTTCAATTTCAGCCTGCTCTGCTTGTTCCTGCTGTACCTGCCTTAATGAATCAAGTATAATTTTACGTTTTTCAAGCTCTTCCTTGCTGGGTTTACTCAATATACCCCATACAATAATAATCCCTGCTATTACTATTATTCCAATAATTGAATTTCTATCCATGCTTTATAAATGATTAATAAAAACTTCTCTATAACTATACTATTGTTAAAATTTAAACACTCAACTCAATGATTTTATGAGATAGAATGAAATATTATTCCTGAAATATCAGGATATTGTTGATTTTATAAAATCCACGAATAATGGATGAGGATTTAGAACAGTACTCCTGTATTCAGGATGGAATTGTACTCCAATAAACCACTTATGATTTTTAATTTCCATTATCTCTACAAGATTTGTATCAGGATTAATTCCTGCAGATATCATCCCGGCATTTTCAAATGCTTTCAGATACTGGTTATTGAATTCATACCTGTGCCTGTGTCTTTCTGTGATTTTTTTCTTTTTATATGCTTTATATACTTTTGTATTTTCTTTTATATTACATGGATAACTGCCCAGTCTCATTGTCCCTCCCTTTTCAGTGACTCCTTTCTGGTCTTCCATAAGGTCGATTACAGGATAAGGTGTTTTTGTTGTCATCTCAGTAGAGTGAGCTTTTTCCATTCCCAGCACGTTACGCGCAAATTCAACAACAGCACACTGCAATCCGAGGCATATGCCAAAGAATGGTATATTATTTTCACGTGCATATTTTGCTGCAAGTATCTTACCTTCTATTCCCCTGTCACCAAATCCGGGAGCTACTAATATACCTTTCAGGTCTTTAACCAATTCATTACAATTATTTTCATTAATTTCTTCCGAATGAATATATTTGACATCCACCTTGCAATCATTTACTGCCCCTGCATGAATAAAAGCTTCGTGAATTGACTTATATGAATCCTGCAACTCAATATATTTTCCTATCAGCCCGATTTTTACAGTATGTTTTGGATTTTTCAGCTTTTTCAGGAATTCTTTCCACGGCCCAAGGTCCAGTGTATCATTCTCCTTAAGGTTAAGTTTTTTTAATACTGTGATGTCCAGTTTTTCCTTCTGCATCATTATAGGCACCTCGTATATAGTCCATGCATCAATTGACTGGATAACTGATTCCAATTCCACATTACAGAATAGCGCTACCTTACGCCTTATATCGATTGTAAGTTCCCTTTCAGTGCGAAGCACAAGAATATTCGGCTGTATCCCTGTTTCAAGCAGAACTTTCACCGAATGCTGTGTAGGTTTGGTTTTCAATTCCCCTGAAGCAGATATATAGGGCACTAATGTCAGATGTATTACCAGTGTGTTGGATACACCAAGTTCCCACTTCAGCTGTCTGACAGCTTCTATATATGGCAGTGATTCAATATCGCCGACAGTACCTCCTATTTCTGTAATAACAACATCATATTTGTGTTTTGTGCCAAGTAGCTTTATTCTCCTTTTAATCTCATCAGTAATATGAGGAATTACCTGTACGGTTTTACCGAGGTAATCGCCTCTTCTTTCTTTGTTAATAACTGACTGATAAATACCTCCTGTTGTTACATTGTTTGCCTGAGAAGTCCTTATGTCCAGGAATCTTTCGTAATGCCCCAGGTCCAGGTCTGTTTCGGCACCATCTTCAGTGACGTAGCATTCACCATGTTCATAAGGATTTAAGGTGCCCGGATCAACATTAATATAAGGATCAAGCTTCTGAATAGTAACTTTATATCCCCTTGCTTTTAGTAATTTACCAAGAGATGCGGAAATTATTCCTTTTCCTAATGAGGAAGTTACTCCTCCGGTAACAAATATATATTTTGTCGATACCAATTCTCAGGATTTATTATTTGTTATACACATAATATAAATACAAATAAAGCAAAACAAATCAATACTATTTGTCAGGTAATTAAAATTAATATTAACTTCAGCGATTCCAATGTGTCTAATCTTCAAAATCATCCAATAATTTCAGCTTATCTTTCAATAATGATATTCTCTTCCGTGCATCTTTTATTTTGAGCTCCACCTCTGTTATCATTGATTCTGCATTTTTAGTTTTTGTAAAGAAGCCAATATTATTTTCCCATAATACAATATCATTTTCCAGCTGTTTAAGCTTATTGACAATTTTGTCCTGTTCCTGTTTTATTCTCTGCTGGCCGTTAGGTTTTGACTTCAGAGATTCCAGCTTGGTCTTGAATTTAAGCAGGTTTTTATAGTTCTCATCAACATTAAGATTGTCAAACTTTTCGTTGATAATAGTCCTGTATTTTTCCTGAATATCATCCTTATATTTGTAAGGTACAAATCCTATCTCAGCCCACTCTCTCTGAAATTCTTTCAGTTTTTTCAAACTTTCTTCAACGTTATCAGTCATCTTGAATTTTTCAACTTTTTTAATAAGTTCCTGCTTTTTTTTGAGGTTTTGTTCATATGAAGTATCAACTTCCGAGAAATGAGTTTCCTTTTTCTCAAAAAACCTGTCACATGCTGCCCTGAATCTTTTCCATATTTTTTCCGAATGCCTGTATGGTACAGACCCTATTTCTTTCCATCTTTTTTGCAGCGTAATAAGTTCCTCAGTCGTTTTTTTCCATTCAGTGCTATCCTCAAGTGCTTCAGCCTGAACACAAAGATCTGTTTTCAACTGTAAGTTGTTATTTTGCTCTTCCCTGTTATGCGAATAAAACTCTCTTTTTCTGTTAAAAAATTTGTCACATGATTCGCGGAAGCGGATATAAATTCTGTTATTGTCTTTCTTAGGAGCAAATCCAATGGTTTTCCATATTCTCTGGAGCTCAATAATCTCATTTGACTTTATTTCCCAGTCTTTATGCGATGAAATTGATAAATTACATAATTCTTCAGCTTTTTCGCATAATACAGTCTTAGCTTCAAGATTTTTTTTCTGTTCTTTTTTAAGGTTCAGAAAATATTCCTGGTGTTTCTTGTTAATTATTGATGTAGTTTCTTTAAATCTCTCCCAGATATCAGTTCTCATGTCAGGTGGAACAGGTCCTATTTCACGCCACTGTTCATGAAGTTTCTGCAGCTTGTTAAAAACAGAAATTATATTTGGCTCCAATAATAATTCTTCAGCTTTTTCGCATAATTCAATTTTGACCTCAAGATTTTTTTTCAGGTCCAGGTCACGTAATTCTTTGTTAATTTTTATATAATCATAAAAAGCTTCAACATGGTGATGGTAGGTCTCCCAGAGATCTTTAACATTTTGCTGCGGTACAAGTCCTGTTAATCTCCATTTTTTCTGCAGCTCCCTGAACTCCTGAAAAGTCTTATTTATTGACTCTTTCCTGTTTACCAGGTCTTTAATCTCTTCAATAATTTGATATTTTTTGTTCAGGTTTTCCTGTTTTTCCTCTTCAATATTTTTATTGTATTCGGCTTTAATCTCTTTATATTTTTTCAGGTATTCCTTAAGGGATTTCTCCAAAGGTTCTTCCTCTACCTTAAAGTCCTCGATATCACCTCCCTCTTCAAGGAATGCTTTTCTTTTCTTTTCGATATCAGCCTTATGTTTTTTATAATAATTGGTCTTTATTAATTCTATATCATTTTTAATTTGCATGACATTCTTAGTGTCAACCAAATCCTTCAGTACAGCAACCAAATCTTCTTTACTTAACGCTGTATAGTCAATTATCTCCTGTTCCTGTTCAACTCCCTGCTTTTTATCTTCTTCTTTCTTTTTTTCAGTTTCCGGTGCCTTTGCAGCCGCTGATTTCTTTTCTTCCTTTATTTCCTCGTCTTCTGACTTTTTTTGTATTTTTCCAACAGGCTTCCTGTCAGCTTTTTCAGTTTTATTTTTTGCTGTTTTCTTCCCAGCCTTCTTCTTCCCGGATGATGCAGCATTTTTGGTTACTTCAGCCTCTGTTTTCCCGGCTTTTCTGGTTTTTGACTTTTTTGCTTCCGCCAGCTTTGATTTAGTTTTTTCTGACTCATTTTTATCTGCAGAATTATTATCTGATGTATTGTTGTTATTATCAGACAATTCCGGGGTTTCAGTATTTTCAGCATCTTTATCAGAATTGCTGAATTGTTCATTACGAACAGAGCTCTCAGGTGCATTCTGTGCCATAGAGTTTAGCTAATATTTCTGTTAATTATTATTAATCAATAATTAATAAAGTACGAAAATATACATTAACATCTAATACTCAAAGTTTTTTGCGTGTAATTATCTATTATATGTACTATTTTAGACTTTGATAAATAGTGTATTTCGGGATTTTTGAAAACTTTATAACTTTATACCTGTATCACTGATTAATATTTTGATGATTATTACGTTAAACATTAAGTAATTAATAATCAACACAATTTAACAAGCAGATTATGAGAATTGATATTTTAACAATTTTACCCGATCTTCTTGAAAATACTTTGAATCATTCGATCCTGAAACGGGCCAGGGAAAATAAAATTGCTGAAGTCTATATCCATAATATCAGGGATTATTCAAAGAACAAGCATAAACAAGTGGATGATTATGCATTCGGGGGTGGGGCCGGCATGGTTATGTGCATTGAACCTATTGATATTCTGATCAATAAGCTAAAAAATGAAAGACAATATGATGAAATAATATTTACTTCGCCGGATGGTGAGCAATACTCTCAATTAAAGGCGAATTATCTATCAACTCTGGATAACATAATAATTTTGTGCGGGCATTATAAAGGAATTGATCAGAGAATAAGGGATCATCTCATAACTATGGAAATTTCAATAGGCGATTATGTTTTAACCGGTGGAGAAATGGCTGCAGTAATCATTGCTGATAGTGTTTGCCGTCTTGTGCCGGGAGTTATATCAGATGAAACATCAGCCCTTACTGATTCATACCAGGATAATCTGCTGGCACCCCCTGTTTATACAAGGCCGGCAGATTACAAAGGATGGAAAGTTCCTGACATTTTATTCTCAGGCAATACCAAAGAAATAGATAAATGGAGGCTGGAAAAATCTCTGGAGAAAACAAAAAAACTAAGGCCTGGTTTACTTAAAGACTGACCAGATATTCTTTTATTCACCGTTTCTATGGCAAATCCCGGAATATGGACAAATTTTACACTCTTCTAAATTATCGGTTTGAATGTAATCCTTGTTTCCATCATAAATATCCTGTATTGTTTCCTTAAGCTTCTTACTGAATTCATCTGCTACTAATCTGTAACTATTAACTGGCTCTGAATCACTGCGTCCCTTTTTTAATACAATTCTGAAATCAAAATTCTTGTTAAATATTTCCCTCATAAAGTACAGGCCGGGTATTATGTCTGATTGCTTTTCATTTTCCGTAAGAATCAAAGAGTACATGAGAATTTGAAATGCCGCATTATTCCTGTCCGTAACATTATTATCAAACAGTGAATCTATACCTTTAAAAGAGTTTTCTGTCATACCGGTTTTGTAATCAATGATTCTTAATCTTCCCTCTTTTTGATCTATCCTGTCTATTTTACCTCCTATATTTACAGTTACAGTTTTGTTTTCTATAACCAACTGCATATCTGTTGTATATAAATGTTCCAGGCTTACGATCCTGAAGGGTGAATAATGCCTGTCAATATCAAGTATCTGTGATACATATTTCTGAATTACCTCTTTAATTATCAGGTTTCTGCCGCCAATTTGCAGCTTGCCCCTTTTGCCTGATTCTTTGAGATACTCATCACTAAAAGCTGTATTTACAGCTGATTCTATTTTATTCTTGTCCCCAAGGATATCATTTATTATTTCCTTGCTGATAATGTTATTAATGTAAGGTTTATATATAATATTAATTGCTTTGTGTAATATATTGCCAAATAACATATAATCTATCTCTTCCGATACCTGGTCAGGCTCTTTTATACCTGCAATATAAGAGAAATAGAACCTTAGCGGGCAATTAAGATATGTATTTACTGCGCTGGGTGACAGCCATGTTTTTGAAGCCGGATCAAGACACTTTTTTAACAGGTCTGAATTATCAATATTTTTCCTGACTGTTATTACTTTCCTGGTAAAGGGTGAAATATCATAAGAAAAACTATCTTTATTAATCCTGAATGCTGACTCATAGTATAACTGATGAAGAAATCTGCTTCGTTCGCCTGTAAATAAACCATCAGTCCTTGAATTATAAACCAGGAAAATATTCTTTGCACGCTGAATCAGCCTGTAGAAATAGTATGCATATATTGTATCCTGGTGTTCCAGTGTCGGGAGTTCAAAACCGTATCTTATACTATATGGAATGAATGAAGGGATATTTATTGATTTTGGGAAAATGCCTTCATTCAATGATAACATTATAATATTGTCAAAATCCAGAGTCCGCGTCTCAAGGATCCCCATGATCTGTAAACCCGCTAATGGCTCACCGCTAAAAGGTATGTTTAGATTTCTTAAAAGGCTATGTATAAGCTTAAACATGGTATTTATCGAAAGTTCAACCGGAGTTGTCTGTAATATGTCATTTAAACGCTGTATGTATATGTAGCCATGAAATATAAAATCATATTCTACCTTATTTTCAATAATATCATCAGGCTTGTTCTGTTTGTATGTTTCAACTATAATCTCAAGTATTCTTAAAATATATTCAGGAATATCCTTATAACGGTTAACAGCACTAAATATAGTAGTGAGTAAGCTATTGATATGTAAATAATTATCGTCAATATATATCATATTTCCGGTTGCTATTTCACTTATCAGTGTATTGATCTCATCCGGCAATATGTCGTGAAGGACAGGAAGCTTTAATATTGAAATAACATCCTTGTAATAAAACTGAATTTCACCATTCTTTCCTGTTCTTAAATTGCGGTGTGCATCAGCCAGTTTACCAGTAAGGTTAAATATAGATGTTTCCTTGAAGGGATAACCCATTGAGACATTTATTTCATCCACTTCCCCGGGCAGGGAATTCAACACGGGAAGCAACAGATTTTCATCAGCCAGCACAATTACGGATTTGTTGAAATCAATGTTTTCATAACTGTCGATCTTTTTCAGGCACTCTGAAATAATTTTCGCCTGCCCTATATTTGAAGGTACTGAGATAAAAGATATGTTTTTTTCCTTCTTTGTGAGATTATCGTGAGTAAGTGAACTTAATCCCATCGGAAACTCTTTAATATTATCCCTCAGGAAATAACCTGCTTCATGGATTTTATTATTAATATAATATCCATCGTAATCCCAGAAAAATTCTGCTTTCCTGATGTTTAGAAGATGCCGGAATAATTGCTTTTCACATTTGTTAAGTGCATTAAATCCTATAAACAAATATTTTGTTATTTTACTAC
>CAZFHF010000008.1:17717-24129 GCA_964518655.1 uncultured Bacteroidales bacterium
ACTACTGTCAAGGATTTGTGCATTAATCTTATTAATTACTTCTTTATATACCATACCTTCATAGGCAAGATTTTTATTCCTTAAGGTTTCATTAAATGATTTATAAATTTCATACATTGATTCCCACAACATCAGGAAATTTTTCTGATCATTTGAAATGTTTTCCAGAGAAAATGTTTTCCAGAACCTGCTTATTATTTTAATTTGCTCATCTGTCAAATAGTCAAAGCTGTTTTCAATGTTTTTAAGGTTCGCAAGATTTTTAAATAAATCTTCAGGATCAATAAGATATTTGTCAATATCGTCAAAATCTGCCAGGAGTATTTCACAATAAACATAAAAATCATCAAAACTTTCAGGCGACTTGGTTGCGTTCGTAAACGATGTATACAGCTCAAAAACAAGAGTTAACGGATCGGCAAGCTGAAGGCCTGAAAGATGCTGCATTAATTCGTTTATTGTGTAGTATGAAGGAGCCCATACAGGTTTTTCAGTCAGTTCAGATAAGTACCTGTTAAAATATAATCTTGCCCTTTTGTTGGGAAATACTACGTAAATATCCGGCAATTCATCTTTATATGTCGTAAATACATATTTGGCAATATCCTGCAGGAAGTAAGGCATATTTCAGTTTACAGTTTAGAGTTTATGGTTTCAAGTTTAGAGTTTACAGGTTGTAATTAATATTAAACAGAAAGCCCGCAACCAGCAACTTGTAACCTGCAACAATTTCAACAATAAAACAATCAATCTATAACCTGTTGATCATACTGGCAGTAAATCCGGCGCCAAAACCGTTATCTATGTTAACTACCGTAACCCCGCTGGCACAGCTTGTGAGCATACCAAGCAATGCTGACAGGCCGTTGAAATTTGCTCCGTAGCCTATGCTTGTCGGTACGGCAATCACGGGTTTATCTACTAGTCCTTTTACTATGCTGGGCAGGGCTCCTTCCATACCTGCAACAACAACTATTACCCTTGACTTGCGGATTTTGTCCAGTTTATCATATAACCGGTGAATACCTGCAATGCCAACATCAAAGACCCGGTCGACCTTATTTCCAAAAAACTCTGCAGTAATAGCAGCTTCTTCTGCAACAGGAATATCAGAAGTGCCGGCAGAGACTACAGAAATCGTTGTATCAGGTTTTTTCAGCTCTTTTCTTTTAATTGTTATGGCTTTTGCCAATTCATTGTATCTGGCATCCGGACTAATCTCACTGACTGCTTTAAACATTTCTTCAGTAGCCCTTGTTGCAAGAATATTGTTATTCCCCTTAAGCATATATCTGACGATATCCTGCAGCTGGCTTAAAGTTTTTCCTGAACAAAAAATAACTTCAGGATAGCCGGTGCGCAGTTCCCTGTGAGTATCAATTTTAGTATGTCCCAAATCCTTGTAGGAAAAGTCCTTTAAACGGTCAATTGCTTCGTCAATATTCAATTTTCCGCTTTTTACTTCCTTGAGTATCTCTTTTATCTGTTCCGGATTCATATCAGTAATTTGTTCAATTATTCATTTATTAATGTTAAAGATAATTAAAACATCAATTAAAAATCGTAAATCAAAAAGTGTCTGGCCCCCTGAAAAGATCTTAAAACCTAAACATCCATACTGCCTGTCCTGTATCCTTCAATATCCAGTGTAACATATTTAAATCCTATTTCCTTGAGTTTAGCTGCAATTTTAGTATTCAAATTGTTTTTAAATATCTCATCAAGATGGGCTTTATCTAACTCTATTCTGGCCATATAATTGTGGCTTCTCACACGCACACCCCTGAAGCCAAGATTCATTAAAAACAGTTCTGCCTGCTCCACACGTTTAAGCTCTTCCTCCTTTATTTCCGTATCATATGGTATGCGTGTCAGTAAACAGGCATAGGCCGGCTTATCCCATGTTTCAAGTCCAAGTAATTTTGAAAAGCTGCGAATGTCTGATTTGGTAATTTTATTCTCAAGAAGCGGGCTTTTTATTCCAAGCTCTTTTAAAGCCTTAAGTCCGGGCCTGTGATATTCTGTATCATCATAGTTTGTTCCGTCAGCAACATAGCTGATCTTAAGTTTATCAGCTTCATTTAAAAGTCTGCTGAAAAGAAATTTCTTGCACAGGTAGCACCTGTTATCAGGATTATACGCAATCGATTTGCTTATTTCTGCATTGATCAATATGTGTTTAACATTAAGTATATCCGCGGACTGTCTTGCTTCATCTATTTCCCGGTCAGGTATATAAGGTGTTTTAACCGTGAATGCAGTTACATTACTGCCTAATGCTTCTTTGGCTGCTGCAAGCAGGAATGTGCTGTCAACACCACCTGAGAATGCCACTGCAACATTTTTAAGGGACTTCAGGTATTCTATAAGCTGATTATATTTAACACTATTTTTTAGACTTTCCATGTTCTTCACTTAGCAGCTTTTCCACTATATTGTAAACTTCTTTAATAGGCATATTTTCTTTCCTTGCTATTTTAATACAGTCTTCATATTCAGGTTTTGATTTGATCAGCTTATCCTTATAATAAGCAGACTTTATTTTAACCTTTCCATATTTTGTATTCACAGTTGTGATTTTCCTGTTAAGCATTATCTTTTCTACCTGGTACTTCCTCAAACCCAGTGATGAAGTCTCTTTAAACAAAATCTCTTCAATGAGTTTTTCTGATCCGCTCTCGCAGAGTACACTTAGTTTGGCAGCAGGCCGTGATTTTTTCATAATAATAGGTGTGATATAAACATCTTTTGCGCCTGCGTCAAACAAAGAATTAATTATATAATCATAAAATTCCGGATTCATATCATCAATATTGCATTCAATGATCAGCGATGAGCTTTTCTCAAGTGAGTTTTCCTGTAACGATTTTCCAAGATATACTCTCAACAAATTAGGAATATTCTCATCCTTATTACCTATGCCGTAACCTGTTTTTTCAATAATGAAATTTACCTTATCCGTAAATTCATCTGAGCAGGCGGCCAGTATCGCTGAACCGGTAGGTGTTGCAGCTTCGTATTGTACAGTCCCCATTTTTACCGGTGCTCCTTTTAAAATTTCAACTGAGGCAGGCGCAGGAACAGGCAAAGTGCCATGCTTACAGTCAACAAAACCACCACCCAACTCAACAGTTGAACTGTAAATTTTGTCAGGCTTGATGTAATCAAGACAAATTGCCGCACCAACAATATCAACAATGGAGTCAATTGCCCCAACCTCATGGAAGAATATTTCATCGATATTTTTATTATGAATCTTGGCTTCAGCGTCAGCAACTTTCCCAAAAATTTTCAGGCTCGTGTCCTTTACATTGTCATTTAAGCTGCTTTTGCTGATTATATCCTTAATATCCCTGAAATTCCTGTGGTGATGCTCACTATTATCAGTAGATTTTATTACCACATCTACCTTAGTGCCTGATATACCTTTTCTCTGGTCTTTGTATATTTTCAGCTCGTAACCTTTAACACCAAGCTTTTTTAACTCATTCTTAAGATAATCAGGACTAATTCCTATATCTACCATTGCACCCAGGTTCATATCCCCGCTTATACCGGCAAAGCATTCATAATAAAGTATTTTCATTTTCTAAAAGTATGATAATTAATTACGAAAAATATTGTGGTCTGCTAAAATAGGAAATATTTAAATTAAGTTGCCATTTATTGAAAACGTTAACATGCTTGTATTACTATTTTCTGTATACTATATCTAAATTATTTCTAAATTACTGATATCAAAAACAATTTATATAAAATTAACTAACTTTCCATACTAAATGAACCCAATAGCCAGTTTGTTGTTTAAATAAAATAATAAACTTGAAAAATATGAAGAGAAGAGAATTTATTATAAAATCTGTTGGAGCGGGTATTGTTGCCGGAACGGCAGTTTCATTGCTGAAGCCGGAAAAGCTTTTTGCATACAATAAAAATTTGTCAGATGCACTGCCATACGATCTTGTTGCAATAAAAGGGGGCACACCGGAAGCTATGTTTGATAAAGCTATTGCATCACTGGGAGGGATATCAAAATTTGTGAAGAAAAACCAGACAGTAGTAGTTAAACCCAATATAGGATGGGATGCAACTCCGGAAAGGGCGGCAAACACCAATCCCGGCCTCGTAGCCAGAATTATTGAACATTGTTTTAATGCAGGAGCAAAGGAGGTATATGTGTTTGATCATACTTGCAGTGAATGGACGAGGTGTTATAAAAACAGCGGAATAGAGGAGGCGGCAAAAAAGGCTGGGGCGAAAGTTGTTCCGGGGAATAGTGAAAGTTATTATCATCCGGTTGAAGTCAGCAAAGGAAAAGTCCTTAAAGATGTAAAAGTGCATGAGCTGATACTTGAATCAGATGTGTTTATTAACGTACCCACATTGAAACACCATGGAGGGGCAAGATTATCAATCACAATGAAAAACCTGATGGGTATTGTATGGAACAGAAGCTGGTGGCATGCTAATAACCTTCAGCAATGTATTGCAGATTTTACTACTTACCGCAAGCCGGACCTTAACATAGTAGATGCATACAGGGTATTGAAAAGAAACGGCCCGAGAGGAGTATCTGTTGCTGATGTTACAACTATGAAATACCAGATACTGGGTACTGATATGGTTGCTACTGATACTGCCGCTGCAAAGGTGTTCGGACTGGATCCTGTGCAGGTAAAACATATCAGAATGGGTGAGGAACTTGGCTCAGGTACTACTAAACTGGATGAACTGAAAATCAACAGAATCACTATTTAGATTTATGAGACAAAAAGATCTCAGGATTTTAAGAATTGTTATATCTCTGATTTTTATCCTTTCAATTTCTATTCTTTTCATCGATTTCAGGAGTATAATACCTCCGGATATATCAAATATAATACTATACTTACAGTTTGTACCTTCCTTGATCAAGTTCCTGAATGTCTTCAGCATTGCTGCTATCGGGTTTCTGATCATTATCATTCTCAGTGCCCTGTTTGGGAGGGTCTATTGTTCCACTATATGTCCGCTGGGAGTTTTACAGGATACAATATCATTCATAGCGAAAAAGATCAGAAAGAAGAAAAAGTATAAGTACAGGAAGCCCGGTAATATTCTCAGATATTCACTTCTTGCATTACCAGTCATCGGATTAATAGCTGGCAGTATTTTTATACTTAACCTGCTTGATCCATACAGCAACTACGGAAGAATATTTTCAGACCTGGTAAGGCCACTGGTAATATGGATGAATAATATATTATCAGTATTATTTGATAAAATTAATCTGGATATTCTTTATCCTGTTGATTACAAGTATTTCAGAATAGCAACTATAGCATTTCCTGTTGCTGTATTAGGATTCTTATTATGGATCTCTTATTATCACGGAAGATTATTCTGCAATACTGTATGCCCGGTGGGGACATTACTTGGACTGGTTTCCAGGTTATCGCTTTTTAAAATAAAAATAGATAAAACAACATGCACATTATGCGGAAAATGCACGGTAGTCTGTAAAGCGGGCTGTATTCATCTGAAGAGCGAAAAGGTTGATTTCTCAAGATGTGTAGCATGCTATAATTGTATTGATTCCTGTCCTGAGAATAGCATTAATTACAAATTTGATTACAGGAAGAAAGCAGCAGTTAAAGAAAAATCAACAGATACCAGTAAAAGAGAATTCATTACAGGTTCAATGTTATATATCCTTGGATTTATAGGATTATCAAGAATTGCCAGAGCTCAGCGACCTTCCGTAACAGAAAAGAAACTACTGCCCGTAATAAAGGAAAATCCGGTTTCACCGCCAGGATCAAAGAGCCTGCATTACTTCAAGATGAACTGCACTGCCTGTCATTTATGCGTCACATCCTGTCCGACTGACGTATTGCAGCCATCATTCCTTGAATATGGATTTACAGGAATGATGCAGCCTTATATGGACTACAAAACAAGCTTCTGCAACTATGAATGTACAATTTGCGGAGAAGTATGCCCTACAGGCGCAATTTTACCTCTGGCAAAAGAAGACAAGAAATTAACACAGATAGGAAGGGTAAATTTTATAATCGATAACTGTGTTGTATATACCGAAAATACGGCCTGCGGATCATGCTCAGAGCACTGTCCTACACAGGCTGTAAGAATGGTTCCTTACATCGGGGATCTGACAATCCCTGAAGTTCATACCTTAACATGCATAGGATGCGGAGCATGTGAATATGCCTGTCCTGTTGAACCGCACAAGGCAATATATGTTGATGGCAATGCTGAACACAGAATAGCTGAAAAACCTCATTTTGAAGAACTGAAAGAAGAGGATCAGGAGGAATTTCCTTTTTAGAATGCGGATTGAACTATAACTTCCGGGAAGCAGACTTCATTAATATATCCGCACAATTTAATATATATTTTTTCACTGACGCAC
>CAZFHF010000009.1:0-23776 GCA_964518655.1 uncultured Bacteroidales bacterium
ATTAAATACCAGCTTATTCTCAATAATATATGTCCACATCTGCCTTTCATTGTTTCTGCAAAATTTCATCTGCTGTCCCGTAAAACCCCACTTTAAAGTATCAGGCTCGTCAGGAAGCATAACATCAACAAAATACATTATCATCCCTTCATATATCATATTATTAACCAGGTTATTCGCCGAATCATTGAACTCGAATTCAGTTGCTGCCCACAACCTCATGCAGTCTGACAGAATCTTGTCCTTATGCATATTTGCAACCTGGTAACTGTATAAACCGTTTACTTCTTTATAAAACTCCTCATCAGCTCCAAGGTATTTATCCAGACCAATAGCCAGTAAGTTTTCATCTGACACCACTGACTGGTTAAAGCCTGATATATATGTTATTATTTCAGGTACAGGTTTCTTATGAAAGAAATATTTATAACGCTTGAAACATTTTGTCAGGCCTTCTGTTAATTCCTGTAAATCAGGAAATACTTCCTGTGTTCGCTCATACAGCTTAAAATTTATATAATCAGTTGTAAACAATCTCAGGAGATCTGCATATTCCGGATTTTTACTGCTTCCGATATTTATTATCCTTTGATTGAAGATCCTGAAAAACCTGCCATATTTTTCTTCCAGCACAGGAATACTGCTTTCAATTTCAAGCGGATCAAGAGAAAACAAATCTTCTTCGAATCTTTTAATCTGAATGTTCACATCAATATTCGAAACATCAATATCATATCTATCTTTCTTACACGATATTATCATAAACAGGACCGGTATTAAGATAAATATTTGTATTTTCATGAATCAAATGTGATTTACTGTTTATGATGCAAAATAACGAAAAGAATTATATTTTGTTATAAGCAGACTGACTTATCAACAATTCAGTATCATAATCTGTATATATTTTTAATCATATTTGTGAAATATTTTTACCTATTTTTGTATAACTATCACAGTAAATCTAAATACTATGAAGAAGCTGACTGTTATTTTTATCCTGTTTATTTTCCTTCTAAAAGCCTATGGCGAAGGTGTAAGATTCGGTGTATTTGTTGATCCCCAGCTCTGCTGGCTTGTACCGGATGTTAAAAACATAGATAATGATGGCGCCCGGTTAAGCATTAAAGGCGGACTGATAGTTGATTTTTTCTTTGCAGAAAACTATGCATTCACAACCGGACTATCAATATCAAACGCCGGGGGAAACCTGTATTACAATGACTCACTGACATTAACCGTGCATAATACAAAAGAACATTTTGCTCCGGAAACAACTGTAAATTATAAATTACAGTATCTATCCGTTCCTTTGGGCCTTAAGTTTAAAACCAAGCAGATCGGATACTTTACTTTTTTTGCAAAGCTGGGACTACTGCCTGAGATTAACATTAAAGCCAGAGCTGATGATTCTGGCAACCAGCTTGACGACGATAATATTAGTGATGAATCGGGTCTTATTAATATGTCTTATTACTTTGGAGGAGGCATGGAATATTCACTGGGTGGTAATACTGCACTGTTTACCGGCATCAACTATCATAACGGATTTATTGACGTGCTAAAAAGTAAAGATTCAAAAGAGATACAGAGTGTTTTTTCATTAAGCCTGGGAATTATGTTTTGATTATCTTTCATTTGATATGATGAAGATTGCGTTAGCCCAACTAAATTATACTATTGGCGATTTTGAAAAAAATGCAGATAAGATCATCTCTGCGATAAAGGAAGCAAAAAGCAAAGGCGCCGGCTTAATTGTATTTTCAGAACTGTCATTATGCGGATATCCTCCCCTGGATTTACTGGAGCGTAAATCCTTTATTGAGAAATGTAAAGTCTATACAGAAAAAATAGCTTCCCATTGTACTGATATAGCTGCCATTATCGGTGCACCTGTTCTAAATACAAACCCTGAAGGTAAAAACCTTTTTAATTCAGCCTTGTTTTTAAACAACGGAAGGATAGAACATAATATAAATAAAACATTACTCCCGACATATGACATTTTTGATGAGTACAGGTATTTTGAATCAAACAGGGAATTTAATATAATAGAATATAAGAACTACAGGATAGGAGTTACTATCTGCGAGGATATATGGTATGATCAGCCATTATTAACCGGCTTTGGTAAAAACAAATTGTATTCGGTTTCTCCTGTGGCAAAGCTAATGGAGCTGAAACCTGACTTTATGATAAATATTGCTGCATCGCCATTTGCCTATACTTATGAGAAAATTAAAAAAGATATCATAGTAAAGAATGCCAAAAAAAACGGTATCCCCATAATCTACTTAAACCAGGTTGGAGCCAATACCGAACTTATTTTTTCCGGTGATTCTTATGTGATAAGTAAAAAAGGCACAATAATTGACAAACTAAAGACCTTTGAAGAAGATTTTAAATTGTATGATATTGATGAAATATTATTTCCGGGTGAACCGAAAAGAACGTTCAGAGAGCCTTCAGTTATTGAAAAGATATATAATGCATTAATCCTGGGCATAAAAGACTATTTTGAGAAGCTGGATTTTCAGACTGCAACTTTAGGGCTGTCAGGCGGAATTGACTCGGCAGTAACGCTGGCTCTGGCTGTAAAAGCCCTGGGGAGAGAGAACGTAAGGGTTCTATTGATGCCGTCAAAATATTCTTCGGAACATTCACTGACAGATGCTGTAAAACTGGCTAATAATTTAGGCGTCAAGTATGATATAATAAACATAAACAATATTGCCGGGCAATTTGACATTTCGTTAAAGCCGGTTTTTTATAATCTGCCTCCTGATACAACTGAAGAAAATATTCAGGCACGGATAAGGGGTAATCTCTTAATGGCGCTGTCAAACAAATTTGGCAATATTTTACTGAACACTTCAAACAAAAGCGAAGCAGCAGTAGGATACAGCACGTTGTACGGTGATCTCAGCGGCGGATTATCTGTACTGGGTGATGTTTACAAAACTGATGTTTACAAATTAGCTGAGTTTATTAATAAAGATAAAGAATTCATTCCGGAAAATATCCTGTTAAAAGCACCATCAGCTGAATTACGGCCCGATCAGAAAGACACTGACTCACTGCCTGAATATGATATTCTTGATAAGATCCTGATGAATTATATAGAATTGCAGAAGTCAGATAAAGAAATAATACAGATGGGTATTAATAAGGATATAGTCCGGAAAGTAATAAAAATGGTAAATTCAAGCGAATACAAGCGCTACCAGACCCCGCCTATACTGCGTATTTCTTCAAAAGCTTTTGGCTATGGACGCCGTATTCCTCTGGCAGCAAAGTACTAGCTGGTTGCTGGTTACTGATAAATCTTATTCTCCTTCAAATAGCCGTCAGCGATAACTGTCAGTTTGATTGTTTCCTTATTTACTACCATAGGCGGCAACAATAATGCCGGCACCATCCTCTTTCCATTATTTACCGTTAGCTGGGCTTGCTCAAATGTTTCACCCTTTGCCATCACCATAGCGATATCTGCTGCCTTGGATGCTATGGCTTCAATTGGTTTATAGACAGTCATAGCCTGCTTTCCCGAAACAATCCTCTGGCATGCTGCCAGATCAGCATCCTGTCCTGCCAGGTAGACCATACCGGGCATTTTCCTTTCCTCCAGCGCTTTAGTGATTCCAGTTGCCAGATCATCATTAGCTGCAATTATTGCATTAATTTTTACATTATTTTCATCCATACATTTCATCATATGTTTATATCCTTCTTCCTGTGTCCAGCTGTTAACAAACTGATCATAGATAATATTTATGTCCCCTCTTTCCACATACGGCTGTAATACATTCATCTGGCCTATTTTCAGTAATACTGAATTATTATCCGTTGTAGCTCCGCCAATAATAACATAGTTGCCCCGGGGACAAATCTTGGTGAGGTATTCAGCCTGAAGCCTCCCTACCTCAACATTATCAAAAGAGATATAAAAATCAAGATTGCAATTTTTTATAAGCCTGTCATAAGATATTACCCTGACTTTGTATCTGTGCGCCAGCGTGATAATTCTGGCTGCATCATAAAGATCCACAGGAACCAATACCAGTACATCTATGCCTTTATCAAGAAGCTCTTTAGCCTTTTCAAATTGCACATCTGCATTATTATCGGCTACCTCTACAAAAACCTCTACCCCTTTTTCATTAGCACGCTCAACAAACAAGTCTTTATCCTTTGTCCACCTCTCCTGAGTATAATCAGCCATAAGCAATCCTATCTTGACTTCTTTGTCTGAACAGGAATCTGTGATGATAATACTTATAAGTATTATCATACACATTGCTATTATTCGTTTCATGGTTCAGATATTTTTATTTAGGTGTAACATTGTTAATAATGCATATTAATTTACGAAAATTATTGCTTATTTTCAACCATTGTTTAATATATAAATAGAACAGCTAAATTCCCCTGTCAGTAATTTATCCGTGTGTTATGTTTATAACAAACAAATACAGAGATGATATGCCTTTTCCGAAAAGGCTGCTGGAAGATATAATATTCAAAATAAGATATATTGTTCTTTACTTCAGGAATAACAGGAAAATTAAAACCTTCCTGTTTTATCCCCAGTATCCCAGCAAAAGAAGCGTATTACATAAAATTGTCGGATTAATGAATTATAACCGCACAAACAATCCGCACCTGAAATTTGATTATGTTATAAACTGGCAGGATACGACCTTCAGAAAAGAAATACCTTTCCTGCTGGATCTTAAAAAAAAGCAGCACGTTATAAATTTCAACTGTAACAATATAAGTAAAAAATACATAGACAGTATTTTTAAGACTGTCTTTGGATACTGTACGGAAATAGATCCCCGGACTTTTAACGGTGTATGCGTAAAGAAGAATAACATTAATGCTCTGCATGACGGGCAAATAATTGAGTGCCCGATAAATGATCCTGACGAAAACTGTATTTATCAAAAGCTCATTAATAATATTTATGATGAAAGTCTTGTGCAGGATCTGCGAACACCTGTTATTAAAGGTAATATTCCAATAGTATATTTAAAAAGAAGGCCCATATCAGGCAGGTTTGCAAGGGAAAAAACTACTTCGAGAATAGGAAATCCCGATGAAATTTATTCCAGCGATGAAAAGGTAAAAATCAAGAAATTCTGTGAAAAGCTGAACCTGGAGTATGGTGATATGGATATACTGCGTGATAATGATGACGGCAGGATTTACATTGTTGATGTTAATAACACACCTCACGGGCCAAGTCAGCTGACAAGGGAAGAGAAGAAGCATGCTCTGGAAGTATTAACCAATGAATTTAAAAAGGCTTTTTTAAGTTAACATCTATATATTTTAGTATATGTCGCTAACTGCATCAGATTTTGATACAGCAACGGATAAATGTCATCTTTGCAACTCCGGAGATATATTGCATATCAAGACCGATTACAGGGGTATGAAGATATTTAAGTGCAGGAAATGCGGGATTAAATTTTTAAATCCCTTATACAGTGACAAGTACTTATCTGAATTATACAGTGACTATAAAGATCACGATATTAACAAACTGGACAGGGATAAACTGGAACGCAGGGATATTAAGCATGAATTTAATATCCGGCAGATCGAAAAATATACAGGCGCCGGAAAATTACTTTCGGTAGGCTGTGGCAACGGCATTGAAATTGCTGTAGCATTAAAAAGAGGGTGGGTACCCGAAGGATACGAGATTAATACAGCCATAGCCCGTGAGCTGTCAAAAAAGTTTTCTGTACAAATTTATTCAGGGAAATTTACAGAGCTGAATCTGAAAAAGAACCACTATGACTGTATTTACTTCAACCATGTTATTGAGCATTTAAAAGAACCCCGGAATTACCTTGAGCGTATAAACGAAGTTTTAAAACCTTCAGGGATTTTATATGTTGCCGCACCGAACATCAATGGATTGGCAAACAAAATAAAGGGATTTATGGATAAGGCAGGGTTGAAAAAAAATAAAGGCAAACATTATGATACATGGCAGCACCTTTTCTACTTTTCACCCGCAAGCATGAAATACCTGCTGGAAAATCAATACAACTTCAGGGTTTTATCAATGACCAATGATTTTAAGCTGCGCAAGAAAAAAACCGGTATTAATCCCGGAATACTGGACAGGCTATGTTATACAACCAGTTTCAGGACCCTGGCTATGAAAGTCTAGTTATCCAGTAAGCTCAGGAATTTCTCTACTTCTGTTATTGCCCTGTCAATTGAAAAACGTGTTTTTACCCTTGTGTGGCCTTGTTCTCCCAGTTTTGCTCTCAGACTGTTATCATTAATAAGTAACTTCAGTTTTTCAACAAAATCGGCAATATTATTGAACTGTGCAAGAAATCCTGTTTCATCGTCTACTATCAACTCAGGATTGCTTGAAACATTGAAAGCTACCACAGGCTTCCGGCATAACATAGCTTCAGTTATTACATAACCGAAGCCCTCCCATAAAGAAGTGAGAACAAATATATCTATTGAATTCATAAATGCTGCGATGTCATTTATAAATCCGGGAAATACTATGTGCCTTGATACATCAAGCTCCTCAGCATATGAAACCAATTCTTTTTTCAGAGGCCCCTCACCGCCGATCAGTATTTTAAACTTCAGATCACTCATACTTAATTCCGCGGCAATTTCAATTAGGTATCTCTGCCCTTTTTGCTCAACCATCCGCCCTATATTTCCAAGAATTATTTCATCATCATGTCTTTTATAAAACTTATTCCGTGCATCCAGGTTATAATTATTAATATCAATCCCGTTATATATCACTTTTATTTCTTCGTGCGGGAATAATTGCTGATTATTTTGCAGGATTGTCTTTTTTGTATCTTCGGAATTAGCTATTATATCAGTAACTATATTTTTAAAAATAACCCTGTTAAGCCATCTGTTTTTAACTGGTATTGCACTCCCCCGCCTGTAGATAATCCTTCTTATCCCTGCTAATTTTGCCGCTATGCCGGCCACTTTTAAATCAGCTGACAGATTAATTATTATAAAATCTATCTTTTCCTTTATAAATAGTTTTCTAAGTGAAAATACCTTAAATGGATTAAGAAAGCTAAGATTGGTAATTTTGACGGCATACACCTTTTGCCCAGTAAGTTTTATGCGTTTAAAAAGGTCACTTCTCCTGTTTGTAATAACTACGGTTGAATATCCCTTACTTTTTAATCCGGATGAGATTTCATAATGCCATTTTTCTCCTCCGCCCCAGACTTTGTTACTGTTAAAAAAGCAGATAGTATTATTTTTCACAGGGATATTTTTATTTTTTTATTTGAAGCTCCTTAAGTTTTATATACCTGAGATATGAAGCAAATGCTGAATTTCTGCATACAATGAATCCGTAATATCCATCCAAAAAACCCAGTCTTATTACATAGCTTCTAAAGAATTTAAATGCCGGGATAAACAATATTCTAAGAATATTTGAACGTCTTCCCCTGTTATGGTCCTCCCGTGCTTTAATCTCAGAAAATTTATTTATTTGCTCCAGGTGCTGTGTGATAGTATAAAATGAGTAATGCAGTATATTTCCATTTAAGCGCTTTATGCCTGAGCCTTTCTTTAAAACAAACTTATCATGAGGATTTACACCTTCCCACCTGCCTTTTCTGCTGTCCCATAATCTAAGCTTTTTATCAGGGTACCAGCCGCAATGCTTTATCCATTTACCGCAAAAATAATTCAGCCTGTTCATTATATATCCGTCATACTCCCAGTTTGATTTAATGCTGATAATCTCGGATTTCAGCTCTTCAGAAATTGCTTCATCAGCATCAAGCGATAAAATATGCGGAAAGCGGGCCTGGGTGACAGCCCAGTTTTTTTGTTCAATATGGCCTTCAAATTTATGCTTTACAAATCGTACGCCATGTTTATTACATATTTCTTCGGTTTTGTCAGTGGAAAACGAATCAATTACCACTATATCATCTGCAATATCTTTTATTGACGTCAGGCACCGGTCGATATTCTTCTCTTCGTTCAAAGTAATTATTACTGCTGATAAGTTAACTTTCATCTTTAATACTGTAATGAATTAATCATGATAATATATTCTTTTTACCCTGCCTGAGATGCTTGTCAGAATTTCATAGGGTATGGTGTTTAATTGTTTTGCTACTTCAGAGATCGGATAATCATCCCCGAAAATAATTACTTCATCGCCCTCATTAACTTGCAGCCCTGTAATATCAACCATACACATATCCATGCAAACATTGCCGATTATTTTAACATATTTCTTCCCTATAAGGAATCTCCCGTTTCCATTTCCCAGTTTACGATCCAGCCCGTCAGCATATCCAACTGGTATCACTCCTATTGTAATTTCCTTACCGGCATTACCCATTCTTCCATATCCGACGGTCTCATCGGCTTTTACTTTTTTTATTTGTGAAATAGTACTCCTGAGTGAACTAACATTATGCAATTTGTCCTGGTTTGCTGCACTTGAGCCATAAAGACCTATTCCCAGTCTTACCATATCGAACTGAGCTTCAGGAAACCTTTCAATTCCTGACGAATTCAGAATATGTCTTAAATGTTTATATCCAAGTGATTTTTCGAGCATATTACTTATTCTGTCAAATCTTCTTATCTGTTCTCTGGTAAATTCATCATGAACCTGCTCATCAGTAGCGGCTAAGTGAGAAAAAACAGTAACAATACTGATATTCTTTAAGCTATTTAGTTTATTACATAATTCGTTAATTTCATATTCCATGAATCCCAGTCTGTGCATCCCGGATTCAATTTTTAAATGCACAGGATATGCTATCTCCTGATTTCTTTTTACCGCATCATAAAACAGCTCAAGTGTTCTGAAGCTGTATATCTCAGGTTCGAGCTGATATTCTATCATCTGGTCAAAGCTGCCGGGTTCAGGGCTCATTACCATAACAGGAAGGTTAATACCTGCCTTCCTCAAGCCAACTCCCTCATCAACAAAAGCAACTGCCAAATAATCCACTCTATGAAATTGCAGTATGTTAGCTATTTCATATGAACCGCTTCCATATGAAAAAGCCTTTACCATTACCATAATTTTAGTTTTAGGTTTAAGCAGGGAACGGTAATAATACAAGTTATGTATAAGTGCATCAAGATTTATTTCCAGACGGGTCAGATGGGTTTTATATTCAAGCATTGCTGAAATTTTCTCAAACTCGTACCGGCGTGACCCCTTCAGCAATATTGCCTCATCTTTAAATTCATGGCTTGCAAAATGCTCAATAAATTCATCAGTGCTTAAATAAAACTTAGCGGGTATGTCAAAAACACCGGCGCAGGCAGAAATATCATTTCCAATGCCTATGATCCGGTTTACTCCTTTTTCTTTTGTCAGTTCAGCAATATCTTTATAAAGACCTTTATGATCTCTCCCGGTTTGAAGAAGATCAGACAATATCAAGGACTTCCTGCTGTGTTGTGATTGCATATTAAGAGTATCCAGCGCTATGGCCAGAGAATTTATATCAGAATTATAGCTGTCATTAATAAGTGTGCAATTATTAATCCCATGTTTTATCTCAAGTCTCATTGCTACAGGTGATATTGTTGACAACCTGCCCGGAATCGCCTTATCATCCACATCCAGGCATAATAATGCAGCCCACACATGAACAGCGTTCTCAATAGAAGCGTTATCAACAAAGGGTATTTTCACATCATAAGTATTTCCTTTGTGTAAGCCTGTAAGGGTCGTAATATCCGATGTTTTATTAATAGCTGATATTTGCAGATCAGCCTTTTGTGACAGGGACCATCTGAATATTTTAATCTTATCGCGCAGTCCGGTACTCTTAATATAACTGTCAATAAGTTTATGGTCCTTACAATAGATTAATATTTCACAACTGCAGAAAAGCCTGAGTTTTTCCCCGATCTTCTCTTCATAGGATTTGAAATTCTCCTGGTGCGCTTCACCTATATTTGTAAAAATCCCAATTGTCGGTTTAATAATTTTCTGCAATTTGTCCATTTCTCCCAGCCGGGAAATCCCTGCTTCAAAAATTCCTATATCATTGTTTTTTTCCAGGAACCATACTGATAATGGTACTCCTATTTGAGAATTATAGCTTTTCGGACTTCTTGTAACACTTTTATCCTGTAACAGACACTGAAAGAGCCATTCCTTTATGATCGTTTTTCCGTTACTTCCTGTTATTCCTATTACAGGTCCCTTAAATAACTTTCTATTATGCATTGCTAACTTCTGAAGTGCTTCCAGTGTGTCATCAACTCTTATAAAGCTGGCTTCAGATAATGCGGTTGAATGTTCAAAGGCTTTTGATACAATAAAAGATTTGACTCCTTTTTCATACAACGCTTCAATATAATCATGACCATTCTGCCTTTTTCCCGGGAGTGCATAGAAAAGAGTATCTTCAGGTGAAATCATCCTGCGGCTGTCAGTTAACAAAAAGCGTATATGCCGGTCATCTCCAACTAATGGTTCACCACAAATTTTAGCAATTTCTGAAATTTTATATTCAGGCATAATAGTTTATAAGTAATTGATAAAATTAAAACATATTTTTATTTTTTTTATTTTAGCTTAAGTTTTTAGTCTGCGCAAATTATAACATATTGAAAACTATTTAAATTCGCATCATCAGGAAAATACTTAATTAAACTGTGCGTTTATAATTTTATTAAGAACCTTACAATATATATTTTATTATTTATAAACATATTGAATATTAAACACTAAACACTAAAACCTTATATATAATGTATACAAGAAGACGATTCATTAAAAAATCAAGTACATTTGCTGTTGGAAGTTTAATAATACCATCGCTTATGTCAGGCACAAAACAGAAAACAAAAGATATTGGTTTGCAGATTTACTCTGTTCGTGATCAGATCGAAAAGGATTTGGAGGGTACATTGGAACAGGTTGCAAAAATAGGTTATAAATGGCTTGAACTGGCAGACTACAAAGACGGAAAATTTTATGGAAAGTCACCATCCGAGTTTAAAAAGATGATAGATAACCTGGGTATGGTCATTATCAGCAGTCATACAGGGGTTGAAGTCAAGGGTGTTGATATGAGTATCGCCAAAAAGCTTGCTGATGCACATGCTGAACTGGAACTGAAGTATGTTATTAAACCCTGGCTTGTTGAAGAACGAAGAGTATCAGCTGACAGTTATAAGAAGGTGGCAGACGAGCTGAATAGAATTGGTGAGGTAATGAAAGAAAGAGGATTACAGTTTGGTTATCATAACCACGATTTCGAATTTAAAACTGTTGACGGACAGATGCCATACGACATTCTTTTGTCAAACACCGATAAAGAACTGGTAACTTTTGAAATAGACTTGTACTGGATAAAGAAAGGCGGTAAAAACGCACTTGATTATTTTAATAACTATCCCGGAAGGTTTGAGCTGTTTCATTTAAAGGATATGGATAATACAGAGGAAGCCTATTATACTGAAGTGGGCAGCGGAATTATTGATTTCAGGGAAATATTTGCCCATAAGGATCTGGCACAGATGAAATACTTTTTCGTGGAGATTGATAATTGCAGGGATTATTCATCACTTGAATCAGTAAAAATAAGCTTCGACTATTTAAATAAATGTGATTTTATTTAACCTCTTTTATAAAAAGTGACTTATATGGTCTATAAAAATACTCTGGAAGCAGTGATTGAAAATGTGAAGGAAATAGAGAACCTTGTCTCTGATTTTGTTAATTGTGAAGAAATACCCGCTATTGAAATGGATCTCACTCTTGAAAAAGTAAGGAATCTTTATGATATTTTACTGATGTTAAAGCAGTCGGGTCAGGAGAAAGAAATCAGTACAGAAAATCAGAAGAATGATAAATCTGAAGAATCAACTGCAAAAGCCGGGATTGAAAATATTGAGAACACAGCTGAAACTGCGGAAGAAGTTAAAAAGGATACTATCCCAGGGGAAAAGGAAAATAAAAAATCACAAAAACCTGAGGAAGCAGAAGGGGGAAAAAGCATTTCTGACAGGTTTAAAAGCGAATCATCATCGATTCATGACAGCTTTTCCAAATTACAGAATGATGATTTATCATCCCAATTACAAACAAAGCCAATATCAAATATTGCAGATGCTGTAGGGATAAATGATAAATTCACTTTTATTAATGAGCTGTTCGATGGGGATACAGAAAAATATAATAATACTATTGATATATTAAATAAGGTAATAAACTTTAATGATGCTTATAACTACCTGATGAGTAATTTTAGCTGGGATATGGATAGTCCGCTGGTGCAAAAAATCCTGAATTTGATCAGAAGAAAACTGATAATTAATAAAGATGAGTAGACTGTTTATTGTTCCAACCCCTATAGGTAATCTAGATGATATAACACTACGCTCCATAAAAGTACTTAATGAAGCAGAGCTGGTACTGGCTGAAGATACAAGAAAAACAGGCCGTTTATTAAAACATTTCAATATAGAGACCAGGCTTAAATCCCATCATAAGTTCAATGAACATAGTACTGTTGACTATATAGTATCCAGGATAAAAGGTGGGGAAAAGATAGCACTGGTAACTGATGCGGGAACACCCTCGATCTCAGATCCCGGTTATTTGCTTATCCGGGAATGTATTAATAATAATATAGAGGTTGAATGCCTGCCAGGCGCTACCGCATTTGTTCCTGCGCTTGTGAGTTCGGGCTTGCCCAATGATAAATTTTGCTTTGAAGGATTTCTTCCTGTAAAAAAAGGAAGAATTAAAAGGCTAAAAGAATTAACTAATGAAAAAAGAACTTTAATTTTTTATGAATCACCTCACAGGTTATTAAACACTCTTAAGCAATTCATTGAATATTTTGGGCCTGACAGACAAGCATCTGTTTCCAGGGAATTAACCAAACTTCACGAAGAAACAATACGTGGAAGCCTTTCCGGGCTTGTTAAACATTATTCCAATAAAATTGTTAAAGGAGAAATAACAATTATTTTAGGTCCGCAAAAATAATTTTAAAAAAATCTTCATTTTTCTGTAACTAATTTGACGTTTTCTAGTCTTATATAATGAAATCATAAAACAATATTTTATAATTTGTTGATATACAAAATAAAAGAAAAAATGACAACATTAAATAAAACAGGATTGAAACTTAATATGAAACCAGAACATCAATGTTCATTATCGTACATGTCATGTTGCGGAATCGTTCACATACAAGATGCAGTAATCAACCTAAACAATATATATTAAACTTATTATTAACTTATTATAATTTTTGGCACGAAAAATGATAATAATAAATCAAACAAACTAAGAAACCAAAAAAACAATATAAAAATGAACTCAACAACAAAATCCTTAAGCCTGAAAATTTTACTAAGTATAGTAATGGTAATTCTGATTCAGCAATCAATTGCTATATGTCAGATAAGTTCGGAATTCACTCATAAGAATCATAAAACATTTGATTTGTTAGTTGGTGAAAAAATAAATAATGAAAATGATGAGTTTTATAATTTCATTAACAGATCAAAGATGGAAAATGAATACTGGATTTCTGATGATAACGATAATGAGGTCAGCAATTCAAGCGTAACAAGTGATTTATACTGCAAAGAAGAAACTGAAAATAATATGATAATAGAAGACTGGATGATTCAGGAATTTAATGTAGATAAATGTTTAAAAGATGCTTCAGACAAGGAAGAGGAAATGGCATTGGAAGATTGGATGACTCAGCCATCACACTGGAATGTAAAAATTAAACCATTGTCCCTCAGATAAACGAACACTGGAGATTATTTCCTTAGCGAATACAAAAAAGAATTCATTATATAGGTAACAAGGGAGTAGGTGTAAAAAAAGGCTGTCTCAAAAGCTATATGAGACAGCCTTGTTTTTATTCTGTTAATGATAATTACTCGGGGCTTATCGCCTCAACCGGGCAAACATCAACACATGAAGCACAGTCAGTACATTTATCGGGATCAATCACATATATATCTCCTTCAGAAATAGCTTCCTCAGGGCATTCATCAATACATAAACCGCAAGCAGTGCATTCATCATTAATAACATGTGCCATAACTTTAAATTTAAATTATTAAAAAGACAAATTTATATTTAAAATATAATTATGAAAAAACATTTTTGTTAAAAAACCCTATATCCGTTAATAAACAAAAGAATGAGATTGTTAATTAAAAATCCAGACTTAATGAAAAATAAAAAATCCTTTCAAGAAGCTGGCTGTTTTCTATTCCCCATGCCCAGTCAAGCCTGATAAAATAACCCAGCAGCTGTGTACGGACCCCAACTCCATAGCCGGCAACCAGAGGTTCCCTGTTAGTATCAATTATTATTGTTATGGGATTCCCGTTTCCGTCAGGAGGAATAACCTGAAAATCATAGGCATTCTCACCGGAATAGGGCGTTAATCCTGACCAGGCAGTACCGATGTCAAAAAAACCTATTAGTTGAAAGTTCTCCAAAAAACTGCTGCTTATCGGATAATTTGTTAAATATTTGATTATGGGCCAGCGTATCTCAGTGTTAATTAAAGCAAAGCTGTTACCATTCCTGATATTTTGAGAAAATCCCCTCATGTTAGTGGCAACAGCCTGGTATGAATAGTTTACTTCCGTATTTATAGGTATTTCTTCCAGAGGGATAAATGTCGGTTCCTTGTAAGGAGTTAAATTTGTCCAGTTATCCACTCCACCCAGATAATAAATTAACCTGCTTGATCCCAGTGATGTGCTTGCAGCAAATCTATTTGCCCAGATAAGATTTCTGTGCAGCCTTATATAATGCCTGAAATCAATACCGAGAACAAATAAATCATCAAAATCATCGTTCACCTGTTGATACAACTCGCCAAATAATTTATACCTCGTGCCACTGTAAAGATTGATGCCTAAAGACCTTGTATTATCAAAAATATATTCAAGCTTCAGTCCCACCCAGGATTTGTCTATGTTCTCTTTAGTAAGATAATGTACATCTGTAGAAAGAAAGACCGTTCGATCATTTCTGAAGGTAAGGGTTCTTACCCATGATTTCACCTGATCAAAAGGATACCTGAAAATAAATGATACTTCATGGGTATGGGTTTTAACAACAAACTGCCCTGATTCATCTTCTCCCTGATTCTTGAATGCCTGCCTGTGAAAAACAATTTGCTTATCCAGCCTTTTTTTCAGGCTCTCAAAACTTAAAAGGTATTCATTACTGTCAAAATCCGGAGAAAGCCTCATGCCTCCGGTAATTTTATAATTTTCAAATAAATCGTTTGTTCCAATCTTGAAAAGAATGTTCATGCCCGGATTGAAGTATACCGCTCCTCCTGTAAATGCCTGGTAGGATTCGTTTAAAAAACTAAAATCAACCTGGTTTACAATAAAATTCTGATAAAATGCCGGCTGATAGATACGTATTTTCGGTCTTTTATTCTCCGTTGTATCTAAAGTCAGGCTGATATTTTTATCCTTCAGTTTTTTGTTGTAAAAGTTAATTTTCTCTTTTTCAAAGATATAGTTGTTAATGTCTATCTCATATTTATCAAGATAGAATGTATCCTGCTCACTGGTAATAATGCTGTTATCTTTAATCAGTTGAATACTTAGCTCTTTCCTGCTGATATTTCTGGTGCTGTCTTTTTCCTCCAGCTTTTTTGAATAAAGCTTTCTGAATTCAGTAAGTTTTATCTCATCAGCCGGAATCTTTTCATCATTTAAAGGATTGCTAAACATGTAGTACCGGCCGTTATTATAAACAATCTCTCCTATATTTCCTGCATTACTGTTATAATTATGCTCAATAATATTTCTTGAATAATTAGTGACAGGATAGGATTTTGAATAATAGCTGTAGTGCACTGAAGTATCAACATAGCTAATGACACTGTCAAATTCTGCAACATACCTGTTTATTATTCCGCTTTTATCATTCAGTAACAGGAATCTGTTCTTACCAAACTCGTAAGGTTGTATCTTATCAACATAGTCTTCATCTGAAAGGCTTATTAAATCATCAGAATTTCCGCTGTAGTTAAATATGTACAAATCGTATGTAAGAGACCTTTTTTCGTTGCCCAAATCATCAGTTATCATGTCTGAATTTCTGTTGGAACAGAAAATTATTTGCTCTGAATTATTAATAAACTCAGGATACAAGTCATCAGCATTATCGTTTGTAATTTGCTTATTTGTGCCTGAAGCTATAGTATGCACGAAGATATCAGTTTTACCATCTTTAACTGCAGAAAAAACAAATAATGACCCGTCATCTGAGAATGAAAAATCAAGTATCTTTTCAAAATACAGCAAATTTCTAACTTCTAATTCTTTCGTAGCTATTGTATAATAATACAGTTTTATCCCCCCTTCTTCTTCAGTGATAAATGTCAGAATTCTTCCTGATGGATGCCAGGCAAGAACAGGATAGGAATAATCTGTTATTTGTTCTAACTTATGTTCCCGTTTTAAGATTTTTTTATGTTTGCCTGTTTCTGAATTATAAATCCATATTTTATACTGTCCTGATTCGTTTGTAACATATGAAATATATTTACCATTTGGATTTGTTCTTATTTCCTGATAAATACGTTTTCTCCTTGGCCTTTTAAGAATTTTTCCCGTAGCAGGTGTTCTCTCCTGATTAATATCTTCTGCAAAAAGATTTACATAGTAGTCCATCCACTCTACTGATAATTGTTTTAAGGTAAGGCCCAGCGCATATAAGAAGCAGGTGTTGGAATTCTTATTTATTCTTGTCAGATAGACTATATTGGGAATTACTGATTCACCGTACCTGTCGGCAATAAATTTCCAGAAAGAATGTCCTGCATATACGGCATCATCGCCAATCAACCTGTTAAACTTTTTATATTTTTTGTTTAATATGCCGTCTTTTACCTTGTTTTCAATCTCAAAATCCCATTCATTTGAAACATAAGATATCAAACCCTCAAAATACCATTCAGGTAAATTTATTAATGTTGTATTGGCAACATTATCCTTTATATCAAAGCCGTACAGCATTTCATTTATTAATACCCTGGTAATGGCAGCAGTGATTTGCTTTTCAAAATCAATAAGATTGCCTTCAAAATATAAAAAAACTTTATTCTTATTTACAGTTGTTACGCCTCCAATATTATATGCATCCTGCCCTGTTATGAGTCCTATATTGCTCTGACGAAAATCTGACAATTTGTTAAAAATTATAAATATTATACGTTTATCCAGATTATAGTCGAATGTAGTTTCTATTCTTGCTATCTCTTTCAATGCAAAGTCAGATGTATATTGTGCCAGCTCTTTGCCATGCTGATTGAAATAAGCATCAAACTTCTCATAACGGTAAAATTCCCAGTAAAAATCGTTGTATTGCACACGATTTTTGCCAAAATTCATCTTGTGCCCGTTATAAAACTGGCTGTAAGTATCACAACTGATAAATAATATTGCAGAAATTAAAAATAACCTGAAAAGTTTAATCATCTTCTGTATTCATCTTGATATAATCCGCTAAAGACAATATAAAATTAACTTATTCTTTTATTTTTTTCTAATTTTGTTGTCTTTGATTCAAACTTTAAAAAGAATATTTTTGTTGAAATTATATTTATATATCTTATGAAAAACTTAAGATTGATATTTTATTTGATTATTGCGTTCTGTTTTGCAATACATAGCTCAGCTCAATTTGAAAACCCGGTTATTGAATTTGAGGAAGAAATATATGATTTCGGGGAAATTGATGAAAGCGGTGGCCCTGTTATTCACAATTTTAATTTTATTAATTCAGGATTTGTCCCGCTTATAATAAATGATGTGAAAACATCATGCGGATGTACAACACCTGAATGGACAAAAGAACCGATTATGCCAGGTCAAATGGGTTCAATTAAGGTGCTTTATAATCCAAGATCAAGACCCGGGCCTTTTAACAAATCTGTTACAATAAAAAGCAATGCTGAAAAGAGCTCAGTAATTTTAAGAATAAAAGGAACAGTTATTACCACAAAAAAAGATGACTTAACTGATAACAGAATAAATTACATTAAAACAAAGTACAGGGCCAGGATTGGAGATCTCAGGCTCAAAAATCCTCATGTTGCATTTAATGAAATGATGAAGGGAGAAACAAAAAAGCAAGTAATTGATGTTGCAAATGGATCCAAAGATACACCTATTAAGATAAGCTTCTCAAGTATCCCTGACTTCCTGGAAATAAATGTTAAACCTGAGATATTAAATCCTGCTGAAGAAGGGACTATTGAAATTACCTTCAAATCAGCTGACATAAATGAGTGGGACAGGATAATACACAGACTGCATGTTCTGGTTAATGATGAGAGGCCTGATAATAATGTTCTTACCGTTACTGCTATAATAAACGAAGATTTTTCGAAGCTTACACCCAGGCAACTGGAAAAAGCCCCGCAAATATATATCGAATCAAAAACATTTAGTTTCGGAAATATTAAACAGGGTAAGAAGATTGAACACGATTTTATTTTAAAGAATACCGGTCAAAGTGACCTTCTGATAAGGAGGGTATGGGCAACTTGCGGATGCACGGCTGTAGAGCCAAAAAAGAACATCATTCCACCCGGACGTTCAACTCAGATTAAGACAATTTTCAACACTGCCGGCAGAACAGGAAACCAGAAGAAGATGATAACAGTTATTACAAACGATCCAAAAAATCCGAAAATAATATTATGGATTGAAGGTAATATTGAACCGTAAGAGTAAGTATAGCCTTTTCTTCAGATATATAATATTATCTGTCCGCAATAGCCGGTAATTCATAATATTTATTAATGAGTTTGTGCATCAGATTATATGAGAAAAAAAGAAAGCCATAAAAGTGCTCTGTCAGTAAGCAACAGGATCACGCGCCCGCCATCTGTAAGCGAAGATTCAGTAAAAAAACTCAAACAGAAAAAGAAAAGGCTGCTTTCGGTTGATAAATATATTGAAGGTATATTTAAAGGGGATCGCATTATATTAAGCCAGGCAATTACTCTTATTGAAAGCACACTGCATGATCACAATAAGATAGCGCAGGAAATTATCGAAAGATGCATCCCGCATTCAGGGCAGACGATAAGAATTGGAATAACAGGAGTGCCCGGAGCCGGAAAAAGCACATTCATTGAGGCACTTGGATTAAAACTTGTAAGAAAAAAACAAAAACTTGCAATACTGGCTATAGATCCAAGCAGTGAACGATCCAGCGGAAGTATTCTGGGCGACAAAACTCTGATGACCGCATTATCAAATGAACCGAACGCATTTATTCGTCCCTCACCATCAGCAGGAACCCTGGGAGGAGTAGCGCGAAAAACAAGAGAGACAATAGTCCTTTGCGAAGCAGCAGGATATAATGTAATATTTATTGAGACTGTAGGTGTGGGACAGTCAGAAACGGCAGTACATTCTATGGTAGATTTCTTCCTTTTGCTTATGCTGGCAGGTGCAGGGAATGAATTGCAGGGTATCAAAAGAGGTATTATTGAAATGGCACATGCAATAGTCATAACAAAAGCAGACGGAAGCAACATGCTGAATGCCGAAAAGGCAAAAAGAGATTATGAAAATGCATTACATCTGTATCCTCCGATGGACTCAGGATGGATTCCAAAAGTATTACTATGTTCATCAAAGAACAATGCAGGAATAGATGAGATCTGGGATACTATCCTTGAATATAAAAAACTTGCAGCCGGAAATGACTTTTACTATAAGCACAGAAGAAACCAGTCGCGCTACTGGCTCTATGAAACAATTAACCAGAATTTGAAAGATAATTTTTACAGGTCAGACCAGATTCAGAAGCTTCTGAAGAAATATGAAGAACAGGTTAAAAATGACAACATAAGCGCGTTTTCAGCAGCCAGGTTATTACTGAATGAATATTTCAGGCGCTAACCTTACACCGGATTATTATAAAATCCTTATTATCAAATTATTGAAACTGCTGTGTTAATTTTTTTATATAGCATTATATTTTAACAAAGTACTTTTTATATCTTCATCTAACATTTCAGATTAAAAAATCATGATAAGAAAGACATTATTAACCATCATTTTTCCCGGTTTTGTATGTTTTGCTTTGGCACAAAATGCTGACTCCATTTGGCAGCAGGCAATTTATGATTTTTCATTACAAAATTTCCACGGTGCAATTGAAAACATGAGCCAGCTGATTGAAATAGATCCCCAAAACTCAGATGCATTCTTTGACAGAGGCAGGGCAAAGCTTCTTATAGGAGATAGCGATGGTGCCTGCAGTGATTTCAATAACGCAATTAAACTGGGTACAGGAAAGAGAAAAAGACTTATAAGATATTATTGTGAACCCGAATATAAATTAAGATATTTAAAGAAGTACTTTTATGAAAATGATACTCTCCTGCCGGAAAATAATTACAGGCCACGCTATACAAGGGCCGATACATTAAGAGGGGCTCTGAAGGCGGAAAGAACATGCTTTGATGTTTACTATTATGATCTTACGGTAAGAATATTCCCTAAAAGTAAAGAGATACAAGGTATAAATGACATTTATTTTAATGTATTGAAGCAAACACAAAGAATTCAGATCGATCTGTTTGATAATTATACAATAAGAAAAATATTATGGCAAAAACAGGAATTGAAATTTGAAAGGGAATTCAATGCTGTATTTGTAAAATTTCCTGCCATGCTGGAGCCGGGTGAAAAACATATGATAACAGTATCGTATGACGGGAAACCTGATAAAGCAAAAGACCCGCCATGGAAAGGTGGTTTCGTCTGGAAGAGGGACAAAAAATTTAACAAGTGGGCAGGCGTTGCTTGTGAACATCTGGGAGCAAGCTCATGGTGGCCTAACAAAGATCACCTGAGCGATGAACCTGATTCAATGAAAATTAATATTGAAGTCCCTGACAAGTATATGGCAATATCTAACGGGACTTTACGGAATACTGAAAATCTTAATAAATCATATAAGCGGTTTGAATGGTTCGTCAGCTATCCTATAAATAATTATAACGTTACTTTTTACATGGGTAAGTATACTCATTTTTATGATACACTGGTTCTGGATAATGACACCCTGCTAATGAAGTATTATGTTCTGCCTGCAAACCTTGAGAAAGCAAAAGAGCACTTTACGCAAGCTAAACAGGTAGTAAAGTTTTATAATGATATATTCGGAAAATATCCCTTTATGAGAGATGGATTTGGCCTTGTTGAATCTCCGTATTCAGGAATGGAACATCAGACAGCCATTGCATATGGCAATGCTTACTCTAATAAAAAAGGCTATGGTTACAGGAATAAGCAATATGATTATATTATTGTACATGAAGCTGCACACGAATGGTGGGGAAATTCCATGTCAGCAGGAGATATGGCTGATGGGTGGATTCATGAAGCATTTGCAACCTATGCAGAAATGCTGTTTATTGAAAATGTATTCGGCAGAGAAGAATATCTTTATGAACTAAATACTAAAACCAGCTATATATATAATTTCTGGCCAATGGTGCAAAACAGGGACGTGAACGAAAATAGTTTTGCAGGCAATGACATTTATAATAAAGGTGCAATGATGCTGCATTGCCTGCGATGTACCTTAAACAACGACTCCCTGTTTTTTAAGCTACTTAAGGATCTTTGTTTACAGTACAGATATAAAATAGTTGACTCTGATGATATTATTGAATTTGTTAACCATTATACTAATGATGACTATAGTGCTTTCTTTAACAAATACCTTTATGATACACGGATCCCTGTACTTGAATATTCATTCAGGAGTGACACATCCGGTTTAATTTTTTCATATAAATGGACTGAGGTGGAAGAAGGATTTAAAATGCCGTTTTGTATTGAGACTGACAATAAAAAATCAATAAGATTAACAGGAACAACAAAAGAACAGGAAATAAAACTGGAAGATACTTCATGGTTTAATTTCTATAATCAATGGAAAGGTTATGAAGGTGTGGAAAAAAATTCATTTACCTATTTCCAGACCAGATGCACGAATTACTAAGTTGTTAAAACGTAAATCCCTGGATCCGGAATTATTAAAGTCAAATATTAAAAAATGCACGAATTTTCAGTTGCTCTGAATATTGTCGATATCGCCTCTAAAACTGCAAAAGAAGCACATGCAGAAAAAATAAATGAGGTGGAGATTGATGTCGGGATACTATCCGGAGTAGTATTGGAAGCCCTCAGGTTTGCACTGGAATCAGCAGTCAAGGATACTCTTCTGGAAAATGCAAATATTATAATAAATGAAATTAAGGCAAAGGTAAGATGCAATGAATGTAATACTGAATTTGAGCCGGATAGTCATATCGCTCAATGTCCTGTATGCGGCTCATTTAATTTTAATATTATCCATGGAAGAGAACTAAGGGTGAAATCAATAAACGTTGATTAATGTGGCCGGTATCTTTGTTAACTATGTTACTTTTTAGTAATTTCGTAAACCAAAAAATATACTAACGCAAAATAAGTTAGTTGCAGATATTAAATAATAATCAACTTACAAAACTTAAGAAATGTGTGATATTTGCGGTTGCGGTGATTCTGATGCGGGATATACTATTTTAAAGCCCGGAGATACAAACGAAGAAGGTAAAACTCATAGTCATGGAAGTTTTAAGCACAGCCATGACCATGAGCATGGCCATGAGCATGACCATGAGCATAACCATGAGCATAATCACCCCCATAAACATGAAAGGAAAATTGATGTTGAGCAGGATATATTGTATAAAAACAACTTGCTGGCTGAAAGAAACCGGGGATTTTTCGAGGGAAAACACATTATGGCTCTTAACCTTGTAAGTTCTCCTGGTTCAGGAAAAACAAGCATTCTTGAAAAGACTATAAATGAGATGCCTGATAATATTATATTTTCAGTTATTGAAGGCGACCAGCAGACCATGAATGATGCAACCCGCATAAAAGCAACAGGAGCTGCTGTTGTTCAAATCAACACAGGAAGCGGATGTCATCTTGATGCTGAAATGGTTAATAATGCGGTAAAAGAACTTGATATACCGGACAATTCAATTCTTATGATTGAAAATGTCGGTAATCTTGTTTGTCCGGCGTTGTTTGATCTGGGTGAAAGCAACAGGGTGCTTATTATGAGCGTGACTGAAGGTGATGACAAACCTGTTAAATATCCCTATATGTTCAGTACTTCACAGCTTTGCTTAATAAATAAAACAGACCTTCTCCCTTACGTTGAATTTGACATGAAAAAAGCTAAGGAATATGCATTAAAAATAAATCCTAAGCTTGAGTTTATTGAAATGTCAGCAAAAACAGGACAGGGAATGGAAAAATGGTATAAATGGCTGAAAGATAAAATATGAAATTCTGCTAACCGCTAAAAATTACAAATATCAATTTAACTTTTCAGCTATAAACTCCTTCACAAACATCTTTATCATATCCCGTACTTCCCTGAATCGATTCAGCACCTCATCCTCAGTACCGGTAGCTTTTGCAGGATCAGGAAAATTTCTGTGAAATTTTTCAGCCTCTGCAGGAAAATAAGGACACCTCTCCCTCGCATTATCGCATACTGTTATTATATAGTCAAAATCAATGTCAATGAATTCACTGACATTATTTGAAGTGTGATGTGAAATATCAATCCCGTCCTCCCCCATTACCCTGACAGCATAAGGATTTACTCCGTGAGTTTCAATACCTGCACTAAAAACTTCAATATCACTGC
>CAZFHF010000010.1:0-7372 GCA_964518655.1 uncultured Bacteroidales bacterium
CCGGGCATTGAAGGTATAATGATTGATTTTGGAAATGAGGAATCCGGGATGGGAATGACGGAACAAATAAACGAAGCAAAAGCAGAACAGGCAGTTCCTGAAAAACAGGCAGATGTAATTACTGAATCTGAGGAAGATATTGCTACCCAGGATTTTGAAGAAGCACCGGTAGTTGTAAAGAAAAAGACAGAAAAGAAACAGAAAGTAACTATTGAAAATCCGGCAGAGCCGAAGGAAAAACCTGTAGAAAAGCCAAAACAGGTAAATACTAAGGCACTATACAAAGGAAAAGATAAATATTCAGAATCTGATGCTGCTGAAGGCAAAGCAAAAGACTATGGAAATGTAGGTGTTCCTGAGGGCGAAAAAGACTCTGACAACAATTCCATAGGTCTGAGTTACGGAAGCGGTATATCATTCAGCCTCGAAGGCAGGGAAGGGATATCACTGCCGAAGCCTGAACTTAACTACCAGAAGCAGGGCAAGGTGGTTGTTGAGATCACCGTTGACAGGGAAGGCAACGTAGTAAATGCCAACAGTGGCGTTAAAGGCTCCACAACACTGGACACTTACCTGCTTAATGCTGCGCACAAGGCCGCCCTGAGATCAAAATTCACAAGCAAGTCAGACGCCCCCTTTCACCAGAAAGGATATATCACCTACCATTTCAAACTGCAGTAACTGAAAAGGGACAGCGCCCCCTTGTTATAAATCACAAATAACAAATTGCAAATCTCAAATAAATCTCAAACCACGAATAACCAATAACGAATAACTAATAGCGAATTTCAAATTTCCAACTTCCAGTATCCAGCCTCTGAAACCTATAGTGTTGATAATGTGCAATAAATGACATATATAATTTGGAATACGCTGCTGTTTTCGTATATTTAATGTAATAAAAATTGATATCTAAACAAGTTGCAGACAATATCAAACATTAGCTATGTATATATTCAATTAAATACATGAACAGACTAAATAAAATAAATGGAATCTTTTTAATATGTGAAGGCATATTAATAATAGGCTTTTGGGCAAAATTATTTATTACAGAAGGCATTGAAAGTTTGGTTAATAATCAGGTATTATCTGCGATATTTCATTTATCTTCAGAATCAATGCTTGCTATACTTTGTATTTTAACCGGTATAGGATTATTAAAAAAAGCTAACTGGTCTAATAAATTTATCTTCTTTACTTTTGGCTTTTTTGCATGCTCAGTAATAAATGCAGGATCATTATACTTATTTGATGAAGAATATTTTGACTTCTTAATGGTATTAATGTTTACTGTTTTTCTTGTTATTGCTTTATGTTTGTTTTTTATAAGCAGAGTAAGATATAATCTAATTTTATCAGGAAAGAAGTTAGATTTAAACTATAATGATGAGATTTTTATAAGAGGATTTCTATTATATGCACTGATAAATCTAGCAGGATATCATGGACAAATACAAGGAAGTCATTGGGGAATATTTATTATAATTATTGCTTGTTTAGTTGTAATTGGATATTCAACATATAAAATAATAAAAAGGGACAGCACACCCTTATTATAAATAACAAATCACAATTCTCAAATCTCAAATTAAATATCCAATAATGAATTTCAAATATTTATTAAATAGTATGTGAGCATTATGAAATTCAGATTTTCGAAACAACGCCTATACGCTTCCTTACTGGCATTAGGAGCTGGCATTCTGCTTTTCAGGACCATAAGAATGGTAATGATTGAGAATACTTTTAATATTCTTGTATTTTGGGTTTTTATATTACTTGTCGCTGAATTTTTCATAGATTTGGGTTGTGTGCTAAGCTCAATTACATGGTTTATATCTGATAACAGTATCAATTCACGTTTGCCATTGAGACTAGGTGCAAGTGCCGCCATTTTTCATGCAATAAGAGTTCTGATTTACGTTCTTGGACGAACAGGCCCCTGGATTAACTTTGATGTGAAACAAGAGTACCATGATTCATATACATTTAAATGGTTTTGGGTATATTTTACTGCAATACTGTCAATTCTTGGTATTATAGGTGTTATTGTAATATGGCAAATAATACGTCATAAAAGAAAGCAAACTATCCATTAACATTAAACTAACTTAGAATATTAAAGCTATGAAACAATTTTTTAAAAAAACCAGTTTGGTATTCTTCCTGTTTGCAGGTTTGTTCACCGCAATAGGAGGTAGTATAGCTTTTATACCAAAGATTGGACTAGAATCCCTTTTCAAAATGGATTATGTACCGAATTATACTATTATTCTTCATCACTGGGGAATGACGTTGCTGTTGCTTGGAATATTTATAATCATTTCAGCTTTTAAAGTAGAGTGGAGAATTCCAATATTGTTAATTGCAATATTTGGAAAGCTATATATAGCTATATTATATCTTATTTATATCAACAGTCCGTTTGCCTGTAATTTTGCTATAACAGCATTAGTTGATTTCATTATTTCCGCATATTTTATTTTGTATTTAATATATCATAAAAAGATATATCAAGCATAAAAGAAAACACACAGTAAGAATTTATCTGATGCTACATTTCGGCGCTCTCCAAAGGCTTGATAAGTCATGCGGGATGGGGCCGTCACAGCCAACAGTACTGCCTGTGGTTGCAGATTAATTAAATGAAGAAATAGTGGAAGAATGAAGATAATTTTAATATCAGTAGGTACTCGGGGAGATATGGAGCCTTTTTTAGCAATCGGAGAATTACTAAAAGAAAAAGGCCACCAGGTGATCTGTGCCTTCCCCGAACAGTTCAGGGATCTTGCTGAAGGTTACAATATGGAATTTGCTTCCATGGGAACAAAGTTTATTGAAATACTGGAAAGTGATACCGGAAAGGCGGCACTTGGCGGTAGCGATTCCGGATTAAGAAAAATCATTGCTTTTATAAAACTAGCCGGGAAACAAACAGAAATAAATAAAGAACTTATTGATAAACAATACAAGTTAATTGAAAGCGAAAAACCTGACAGAATTGTTTACAACGGAAAAGCCATTTACCCGGTAATATGGGAATTAAGTAACAAAGGAAAGGCTATCCTGGTAAGCCCTGTGCCTTTCATTCACTATGTGAAGAATCATACGCATGTCGCTTTTAACAGTAATTTTGGACCTTTTTTGAATAAACTGACCTATTCACTGGCTAATTTCGGACTAATAACAACAGTAAAAATATCAGCCAGGTGGTTGAAACTGACAGAAAAGATCCCCCGGAAAAAATTAAAAAAAGCCTTATTATCAAACAAAACTATTTATACCATTTCTCCCTCACTATTCCCAAGGCCCGATTATTGGAATGAAAATATGAAAATACTGGGCTATCAGGAACATAATAAGAAAATAGACTGGCAGCCGGGGCAGGACCTGAATACTTTCCTGGAGAAGCATATAAACAACCGGATAATGTTTATTACTTTTGGCAGCATGACCAATCCCGAGCCTGAGAAAAAAACTGAAATAATTGTCGAAATACTTGAACGGAATAATATTCCTGCAATAATTAATACAGCATCAGGCGGTATTGTCAAACCGGCTAAATATAATTCAGGTCTTATACATTTTGTTTCACAAATACCCTATGACTGGATTTTTCCAAAGGTATACGGAGTAATTCATCACGGAGGTTCAGGGACAACTCACCTGGCACTTAAATACGGCTGTGCAATAATGATCATTCCGCATATAATTGATCAATTTGTCTGGAATAAAATCATATATAATATTGGCGCCGGACCTAAAGGAATAAAAATAAGCAAACTCACTTCGGCAAACCTTGAGCCGGGTATCCTTGAATTAATAAATAATAGTTCATTTAAAGAGAAGGCCGAACACATAGCATTCCAAATGAGAAAAGAAGATCATAAAGAAGAAATTTACAAATCAATAGTGAAAAATTAAATACTTGATTAATATTAACAATAAAGCATCTCAGTTATGAAAGAAACATATAAATATCATTATCTTGATTTTATCGCATATTTATTAATGATAATATGTTTCCCTGTAAATCCGCTTGTATTATTAAAAATAATTGAACCGCAGGAAAATAAAATATTAGGTTGTTTAGGGACTATTTCGTGGTTTATTGGAATGATTTTCGTGATTTATCCCATTGTTGTATCCTCACTGGATTTTTGTCATTCTTGGCATACCCGGAATATTATTAATATATCTTAGTACACAAAGGGAAGACAAATTGCTTATTGAAAAATTCGGTAATGATTACAGGCAGTATATGTACGAAGTTCCTGCAGTAAATATATTAGTTGGCATTATACGAAAAATTAAAGTAAATACGTTGTAAGAAATATATAAATCAGATTATTATGAAAAAATTAATTATTTGGATCAATATTACAAGCGTTGCATTAATAATAACAGGACTAATACATTTGGCAGCTGCAGTTATGGTATTCCCTATGTTTAAAAATTTACCGGAAGGACAATTTTCGGCTTTTATTTTCATGTACCTGGCCGCGGGTTTAGGAACTATTCTGCCCGGATTGATTTCAAGGCTTCAATCTAATGGATTAAAAGAGAAGAATAAAGGCGCGTGGATTACCCTGCTGGTTTGCTCAGTTTATACTATTATTATTGGAATTGGAGCTGTTATACAAATGATGGATAACATCTTTGCTTATATCGCATTAATTATTGGTATGTCATTATTGATACCGGCTTTATTGATAAAGAAGCATATTTAAAATAGGGACAGCGCCCTTTTCTCAAAAAAAAGGGACAGCCCCTTTTTTAAAAAGTGACAGACACTTTTTTTTGGCACCTTTTTTATACTACCAGCCTCAATCTCTATTTTTTTGATAATGAGTGATTAATCCCATATTTTATTTGGAATATACTCCCGTTTTAGTATATTTATTATAATAAGACTTAGTATATAAACAAATTATATGGTATTACTGAAATTGCATATGACTGGAAAGGAAATTTTTTTATAATTGGAAAAAATACACTATGTTTGAATATTAAGTTACCAAAATCACCTCATTATGTTTTATAGACTCAAAAATCTGGCTAAAGCGTCCATTTTGGTTTTATTACTCTTCTATACTGAATCCACAATAGCCCAAGATGGAAAGATCTACCCACTCAACACCCCGGCCGAACCAAATGCTATTCCGCTCGGCACAGGTGGTGTCGATGACCAACCCGCCTCAGAGACCTGGTTCCGACAGTGGGGCGACCCGATGGCTCGTAATATCACAACTGCAACCCTTACCCCCTTCCTGCCGCAACCTGATAAGGCAAATGGAGCGGCCGTGATTGTGGCTCCCGGGGGAGGCTTTAGATGGCTTTCGATGGGAAACGAAGGTTGGGAAGTCGCAGAGGCGCTGGCAGAGCAGGGAATCACCGCTTTTGTGCTCAAGTACCGGCTCCTTCCAACTCCAGAGTCGCTCGATGACTTTACGGCTTGGATGAATCGTGCATTCACACCTCCGGCTCAATCCTCCGATTCTGCTAAAGACGCAGCACCGCCACGTCCAATGCAAATAGACCTTTCCAATCAGCTCGAGGATGCTGAGGCGGCCTATGCCATGATTGTTAAACGAGCTGAGGAGTGGGGTGTAGATACGGACAGAATAGGCATGATTGGCTTTTCGGCCGGTGCCGGCCTCACAATGCACTCAACACTGAACTCTCAAACCATGGACTTGGCCTTCATCGGTCCGATCTATGGCGGTATGGGTCCAGTAGAAGTACCAGAGGACGCTCCACCCATGTTCAATGTTATAGCCACCGATGATTTTCTCTTCAGAGGTCAGTTTGGCGTCATCGATTCCTGGTATAAAGCTGGTATTCCTGTTGAGTTTCATCTTTACCAAAATGGTGGTCACGGTTTCGGTCTGGGAAATCCCGATCGAACAAGCAATCGTTGGTTTGATGCCTTTATACACTGGTTAGATGTTAATGGCTTTCTTACGGCCAAGTCCGGAGAGTGATGAGAGATTATTCTTAACGAGTATGAAGTGAGGAAATCGTTTCCAGGACCCATTAAATCCGACCAGAGCGAACGAACTACAACGTGCGTGTCTTTTTTTCGAACGGATAAATTAAAATAAGTGTTAACACCACAGGTGGTAATGCTACGGGTAGCGGAGGTTCGGCAAGTTGCTCTGTAGGACAGGTTGTATATCAAACTCATACCGGAACAAACGGTTCAGTTGCGGAAGGCATACAGCAGCCTTACGAAATCTCTGTAGTAACGGCAACAGAAGAAGCTAAAGTAATAAATCTGTCGGTTTCGGTTTATCCCAATCCAACTAAGGACTATCTTACATTGAGTATTGATAAATTTGATGTTTCAAATTTATCGTACCAATTGTATGACATTAACGGGAAACTTCTGCAAAACGAAAAGATTACAAGCAGCCAAACAAGAATTGTAATGAGCAATCTTATGCCTGCAAGCTATTTTGTGAAAGTAATTCAAAATAACAGAGAAATTAAAGTATTTAAAATTATTAATAATTAGTTGATATAATAATGATCTATTCTCTACATATTTAATTTGGAATACACCTCCATTTTCGTATTTTTAGTGCAATAAAGCTTGACATATAAACAAGTAGGGCACTAACCTGTAAGGCATTTGTTTTCAAGCTGATATATTAAAATAAGAAACAATGAAATTAAAAAAAACAGGAATTGTAATAATTGTAATTAGCTTTCTTTACTTGATTTTAGTATCATGGCTTGCTTCATGGTGGTATGTTCCGGATTATCGTACACTTGGCCCGGAGTTCTTATCCGGATCTTCATGGTATACAAGTCTGGCATTTAATATTATTTGGAGCGTTTCATTACCTCTTGGAGCTATTTTGATAGTGTTAGGTTTTGCCTTGTACATAAGAATAGAGAGAAATCGTGTTTTGTTTTACATTATTACCAGTTTAATTATTTTATTTTGGCTTGGTATGTGGTATGTCAGTTCTATCACTTCAATATTGTTTGGTATCGGAGGAGGAATAATAATTATCTGCTTTTCATTCTCAGTATGGAATTGGGCAAAAAAACGCCCTCGCCTTAATAAAATAAATAGATTAGCTTCGGATATAAGATTATTTGGCTATTTATTTTTTGTTATATCAGCATGGTATTTATGCGGGCTTCTCGGAACACCTATGTTTGGTCTCAGACCGGAAATTATGTTAATGTTTAAAACTCAATATGGAGCATATACATTGGCTGCAAAAATAATGATTTGTTTAATAGCTGGCTGGATATTAATAGCTGTTAGCCACTATATTGAGACAACCTCAAACAAAGAACTTAATAAACAGAATTAAAAGCCAGGTGAATATGGATATAACATAGATAAACAAAA
>CAZFHF010000010.1:7382-19760 GCA_964518655.1 uncultured Bacteroidales bacterium
TCAACACATGGGATATTATATTGATTTAGGAAAAATTTCGATCGATAATTACAGAACAAAAATAGAATCTGCATATCTGCCTCCGAGCAGAATGATTCTTAAAGACAGATTGGAAGAAAGATTTGATTACATTAAAAGCATCGGGATTAAAAACGTTAAAGAACTGATTCAAGTACTCAAAAAAAAGGACAGATTCACAGAACTGCAAAAAGTTCATTGCTTATCAGGTGATTATTTAACTATCCTTCTCAGAGAATTGAACAGTACACTTCCAAAGCCAAATAAAATTGCTGACTTTGCCGGAATCTCAAAAGATACGATTGAAAAATTGGAAAAGACAGGGATTAATAATACTGTAAAACTCTATGACAGGATTATCACAACAGAAAACAGAAAAAAGCTTGCTGTGTCAACAGGGATAAAAGATTCAGAGATTTTAGAATTGGCCAAATTAACTGATTTATCGAGAATAAAATGGGTCGGAGCAACATCCGCCCGCATGCTTTACGATCTGGGTGTTGATACAGTTAATAAAGTATCAAGGTCTGACCCGGTTAATTTACATGCCAGGATAAACCAGATGAATAAAGAAAGAAACTATTACAAAGGGCAAATTGGGCTCAATGACATCATGATATTAATCAATGCTGCAAAGGAAGTCCCTTTAGAGATAGAATATTGAAGAAATGCATGAAAACAAATTGGAATGAAAATCAGATTTGCATTGCTAAATGATCTGGAAAGGATAATTGATATTTATAATCAAGCTGTCAATGCCGGCAATGCAACAGCTGACTTAAATGAATTGAGTTCCAATGACAGAAAAGAATGGTTTCTTGAGCATCATAAAGATAAATACCCGATCTACGTGCTTGATGCAGATAATAAAATTATTGGATGGGGTTCGCTAAGTCCGTATCGTAAAGGCAGAGGAGGATTAAAAGAAACTGCTGAAATTAGTTACTACCTGGATTATAATTATCACAGGCTTGGTTACGGGAAAAAACTTATTGAACATATGATTTCTGATTGTAAACGATTAGGAATAAAAAACTTATTTGCATTATTACTGGAGGTAAATAAAGCAAGCATCATAATATTAGAAAAATTTGGATTTAATAAATGGGGATTTATGCCAGATGTAGTAAATTTAAACGGTGTAAAATGCGGACATTTGATATATGGTAAAAAAATTAATGAATAACCGCTTAAATTAAAATATAAAGTGATCTGGTAAAAATGAAAGATAATATTATTGATAACACATTAGGACATTTTTTATGCCTCCTTAAATGGGATTTGGTTTGGTATTTATGACAATTCGTATAGCAATGTCAAAAATAAAGCAACAATACTCATTTATTAAAATCCTTACGGGTTCAGATCTCTCTACAAGAAGAATACCATTCATGTCTATAAAAACCGATATTGAAGGTCCAATAGTGTGGTGCACGGGTTGCATGCATGGTGATGAGATTGGGGGAGCCGTGATAATTCATGAATTGTATAAAAAACTAAAAAATAACCTGTTAAAAGGCAGTGTGTTGGCCTTTCCTTTAATGAACCCTTTTGGCTTCGAAACCGTTTCAAGAAACATTGCTATATCAAAAGAAGACTTAAACAGGTCTTTTCCTGGTGATGAAAAAGGTACTTTAGGAGAAAGGATTGCATCAAAAATTTTTAACTATATAATGGATTCCAGACCGTCATTGGTAATTGACTTGCATAATGACTGGAACAAATCCATTCCTTATGTATTAAATGATTTATCAAGCAACAGAGTTATTGATCATACTATTCTTGAATATTCAAGAATGACTGGTTTATTGCAAATAGAGGACACAGAGAAAATTCATTCTTCATTAACTTTCAATCTTAATAGTCAGAATATTCCTGCTATAGTACTTGAATTGGGCGAATCATTTATTATAAATGAAAAAAATATTGTAATTGGCATTAATGCTATCTGGAATATCTTAATGAAACTGAAAATGGTACCCTGCAATACTGATTTTTATCAGTATCCGTTACCTGATACATTCAGAAACACTATACTCAAGTATTTTTGTTTGCCGCTAAGCTCAACCAGTGGAATAGTCAGGTTCATAAAAAAGCCAGGGGAGATAGTCAATAAAGGGCAAAAAATAGCCAGGATCTATAATGCATTTGGAAAACAAACAGAGACTTTATATGCTCTTGCTGATGGAATTGTTATCGGGCATGCTGATAATTCTCTTGCTTTTCCCGGTTCACCGGTAATGGCATTTGGAATCTTTAAATAAAATATATTGCCTAACACTACGTCATACCGCATCTCTCCTCTCGCCAGAGGTGAGAAAAATCAGGCGAGATGACGATATAAACAGATAATATCATGAATCCACAAAACACATTATCAAAAGTATTTGCGCTGAGCAAAGTTTGTGCGGGGGTAGTTATCGCCGGTGCTGTTCTGTTCTGCATTACCATGAAAGGCTGCATGCGCAGCTCAATAAAATCCGCAACGTCTGAAGCCAGCAGCTATGCCCGGGATCGGGCATTGATCGAGGATCTGCAGGCCCGCTATATGTTTGCGCTGGATTTTGGAGATATAGACAAGTATGTGGCCACTTTCACAGAGGATGGTATACTCGACATCGGTGAGGGTGAATGGCGCGGACGCGATACAATCAGGCAGGTGCTTGCTTCCATGTCTAAACCGGAGGAAACACCTACAGACCCGGATGCTCCAAAGCTGCATACCTCTACCGGCCGGCATAACATAACAAACATTGTATTAAAAATAGAGGGCGATACGGCTTATGGGAGAGCCTACTGGTTTCATATGTCGAACAACAATCCGCAACGCAGGGCAACACTTAACTCATACGGCCACTATGAAGATGAGATAGTTAAGGTAAACGGTACATGGTTATTCAGCAAGCGGAAAATATATAATGAGCAGGTCTCCAAATGGTCTGCATCAGCTGAAAATCCGTGCTGGTAGCATAGTGCACGCCACACAACACAAATAACTATTTGAACATGTTAGGATATAATAATGCTTTGTATTCCTGACGGGTATTATTATTGTTTAATATTAAAATGCAGCTTCGGGCCATTGCCGCCTGTTTGGTCTTCCGAAGCATAAAAAGAGGCGTTTACAGCACCTAACGGACAAATAAGCAATCCTTTTGTTTTACCACTCAGCAGGCGCTCTAATACCGGCTTTGAAATAGTAACAAAATTTTTTCTGCCGGATTCATCAGACATTTCCAAATCAAAAATCATCTGACTGTTAATAACGTCAGATAAAATATCACCCTGGATAAAATTGTTGTATGTTACTTTTTCCTGATCCCACTCAGTATCCCCACCGATGATTTCAATTACTCTAATTTTTCCAAACTCCATTCCTAAATCTTCACCATAACTGGCGATATAGTTGCCGCCTTTTGCGACAGAGCAGGTTGTTAATTCCAATAAACCCGGTCCGTGAATTTTAAAATTCCTGTATTTTTCAAAATCCCATCTTAAAATAGCCCATTGATTTGCATTAACTGTTAATATCCTTGCATTGCCCCCCTGCTCTTTAACATGCCAGTCATTGAAGTTTACATCAGGAAAATCAGAATTTATCAAACAATCATGAGTAACATCAAGATGAATTGAAAATGTGGTTAGAGCCGGGACAGGTGGATGATAAGGGACAAGCTCTCCTTTATCCGGTCCGGCAAGATTAACATTAATGATATCAGCACGGTAATAATCCATATCAACATAATATTTACCTAATCCCCAATCAGTTACATTCAACTGTACATAGACAGTATCACCCGGAACAGCATCAAATTTTTTAGTGGTCATGCTGACGGTATGCCAGCCGGTTGTATCCGGTATATCAAACTCCATTAAATCAATATGAAAATTGGTTGTTCTTTGTGTATTTACCATCATATTAATCCGGCGTGGCGCATTACTGACACGGACCCTTGCCTCAACCCGCAACTGAAAAGCAGTATCTGTTAATTTGTTTAAATCCAGGAAAGCTGATACATCACGTTTAATAACTGCCCACCATACATTGTGCTTGTCGTTTGTAGCATCTATATAAATACGCGCATAACCGTCCTTTTGGACAAGATTCATCGTTGCAGCCCCGTCACCGGTAAAAAAGAACCATCCTTCTATTTCTTTATTATTGAAAGAATCCAGAAACTGTGCCCTGCAGGTCCCTGAAGTAATGAGAATTAACAGGAATATTTTAAACTTATTTTTGATAATAAACATATATACCTCCACATCATTTGTTATAACAAGTTATCCAATAATTACCAGATATCAATCAAATGTATAATTTATTTCCCGGATTCGAATAAATTATATCAATTAACAAATTACAAATTAATGCAGTAATTTCAGCCTGGTTTTTTAGGGGATTGGAGCAACTTTAAACGTCCAACTTCTGACTACTGATCATAAACTTTTGATAATGAGAAATTAATCCCAAATAAAGTTTGGCATATACACCCGTTTTTGTATATTTATTGTAACAAAGGTTGGTTTATATGCTAGCTTTGGCATTCATTAAGATGAAACTAACAATTTGTATTTTATCTAATATTTTCCACATTATAAACTAAAACTCATCTCAGCCATGAAAAATATTACATTCTTGTTAATTACTTTTACACTAATATCTTGTGTAAACAAACCGGTTGAAAATAAAAATCAAAAAAATGCAGATAAATCGGAAACGATGGTTGTTAAAGAAGTAGAAAAATTGGCCGGTGATTTTAAATTCACCGAAGGACCTGCGGTAGATGCTAAAGGTAATGTTTACTTTACTGATATTCCTGATAACCTGATTCTCATTTGGACAATAGACAACAAACTTGAAACTTTTCGTCAAAACAGTGGACATGCGAACGGATTATATTTTGATAAAGACGAAAACTTATTGGCATGTGAAGGAGAAAAGGGACAGATCACCTCAATAAGTCCAAATGGTGATTATACATCTATAGCAACTGGGTACGATGGCAAAAGATTTAACCAGCCCAACGATATATGGTCTGACGGAAAAGGAGGTGTTTACTTTACTGATCCAAAATATGGCGGTGAAGATGCTGAGCTTCCTCAGGATGGGATGCATGTGTATTATATCAATCCAGACCATACATCAGTTATAAGGGTATGTGATGATTTTGAAAAACCCAATGGTGTGATCGGAACTCCCGATGGAAAAATCCTTTATGTGACAGACGCTCAAGCAGGGAAAACATATAAGTATGATGTTCAGAAAGATGGTTCCCTGGCAAACAAAACACTTTTTGTTGAAATTGGCTGTGACGGGATGACAATTGACAAAGCAGGAAATGTATATTTAACCACTAATGGAAAACAAGCAGTAGACATTTTTTCACCTTCAGGCGAATTATTAGAATCCATTGTAGTACCGGAAAAACCATCCAATCTTTGTTTTGGCGGAAAAGACAGAAATCAACTTTATATAACTGCTCGCACTTCAATTTACAGGGTTGAATTAAATACTAAAGGAGTGGATTGATTAATATTTACAATTACTATATTAAATGAAAGGATTTACTGATTATGAATAAATTATCAATTCTTATTCTATTAGCAACAATTTTCATTTTTAAATCATGTGAGACATGTTCGGTTTCCTTTTCTTGTGACGGGTCCTCTAATTGCTCTTCTTTATCAAAGCATAACATTAAATATGATGCTTATGGAAATATAGTCTCCTTTGACTATAGCGGCTGCGGAGAAACCGGCCATGTTGTTATAAGCTATGATGAAAATCATCGGTGTAACGGTGTTGATCGGGAATGTGATTAACTATACAACAGACTTTATCATATAAATAATCAGACATAATGGTAAAAACATGAATAACGGGATAAAATATGTTCATACCAACCTTATTGCAAAGGACTGGAAAAAACTTGCACAATTCTATATTAATGTATTCGGATGTGTACCAACATATCCTGAAAGAGATATAGCAGGAGAATGGATTGACAGAATGACCATGATTTCAAAAGTAAATATTAAAGGGATTCATTTGAAACTTCCAGGATACGAAGATGGTCCGACTTTAGAGATTTTTGAATATAATAAAGCTTCAGAAGCAGCCGGAACTCATCTAATTAATGACCCCGGATTTGGCCATATTGCATTTCATGTTACTAATGTCGAAGAAATCGTTGAAAATATAATTGATAAAGGCGGAGCAAAATATGGAGAAATGATTGAAAAGAAAATCGACAGCATGGGAATTATAAAGGCGATTTATGCTATGGATCCCGAAGGGAATATTATTGAAATCCAGAATTGGAGAAAGGAATAATCAACATAAAATCATAAAAAAAGTTAATAACATACTAGAATGATTAGGTGAGCGTTTTTGTATCAAATTGAAATAAACACCAAATCATGGAAAAAAAATCACAATTTTGGTCAAAGGACTCAATTTCTTTAAAATTAATGATAATTGGAATATTATCATTAGTTCTGTTGATACCGGGCGCAATGATTCAAAATCTGATATCAGAAAGAGAGAAAACCAGAAATGAGGTTATTTCTGAAATAAATTCAAAATGGGGTGACAAACAGACAATTGTCGGACCATTGATATCTGTTCCGTACAGGACATATTATTATAAAGATAATGAATTAGTCACAACAATTAATCATGTACATTTTTTACCTGATAGTCTGGAAATTGATGGAAAGATTAATCCGGATATAAGATACAGAGGCATTTATAAAGTTGTTGTATATAATTCACTGATAAAATTTAAAGGAGAATTTAAAGAAATAAATGTTAATGATTTGGATATTGATGAAAGTAGCATTTTATGGGATCAGGCAGTAATATATGTAGGAATCTCTGATATGAGAGGAATAAGTAAAGAACTGGAATTACTATTAAATGATAAAAGACATGAGGTAAACCCGGGTTTACCGGTTAAAGATATTGTTAAATCAGGTATTGCCAGTAAAATATTGATTGAAAATAATTCTCATATGAAATTTGAATTCGAGCTGGATTTGAACGGCAGCGAATCACTTAATTTTCAACCAATAGGAAAGACAACTAATGTAAGAATCAAATCTGACTGGAGAACTCCCAGTTTTGATGGTGCCTTTCTTCCGGATGAGCGGGAAATTAATGAATCAGGATTCACAGCTAAATGGAATGTTTTACATCTAAACCGCAATTACCCTCAGAAATGGATTAATTATGCTTATTTGACTGATGAATCATCATTTGGTGTAAACCTTTTATTCCCGGTGGATCAGTATCAAAAGGCCAATAGGTCCGTTAAATATGCTATAATGTTTATTGGCCTCACATTTCTGGCTTTTTTCTTTTCCGAAACATTAAACAGGGTTAGAATCCATCCTGTTCAATACCTGCTTGTCGGTCTGGCCCTGGTAATATTTTATACATTGCTTATATCCCTGTCTGAGCATATAGGTTTTGGATTTTCTTATCTATTATCAAGTATTTTAATAATTTCATTGATAGTGTATTATTATAACAGTATCCTGAAAAAAACAAAATCAACAATAATCATAGGTTTGATATTGATTTTGTTGTATGTCTTCCTGTTTACGATCATACAATTACAGGATTATGCATTATTAATGGGAAGTATAGGGTTGTTTATAGTAATAGCAGTAATAATGTATGTATCAAAGAATATAGACTGGTACTCATCTATTAATGGTGATAATCATATAAATAATGGACAGGAGTAAAATTTATAACGTATATAAGAAAGAGACCCCGGAAAAAGGACAGCGCCCTTTAAGGGCGCAGTCCAAAAGGGCGCTGTCCCTTTTTTAATAAGCAAATAGCGGATAATCTTTCATCAGATCGTTAACCTTCTGCCTGACGTTCGCTATTACTTTGTCACTTTCAATATTCATTATTACCTCATCGATCAGCTCAACAATCAATTCAATAACATCCTCTTTAACTCCTCTTGTAGTAATAGCAGGTGTTCCAATCCTTATCCCTGATGCCTGAAATGGCGACCTGCTGTCAAAGGGAACCATGTTCTTATTAATCGTAATATCAGCTTTGACAAGCGTATTTTCCACTTGTTTGCCCGATATTTCAGGCACTTTTGTCCGTAGGTCTATTAACATCAAATGGTTATCAGTACCGTTTGATATCACCTTATATCCTTTTTCAACAAATGCATCTGCCATCACTGTTGCATTTTTCATTACCTGCACCGCATAATCTTTAAAACTATCATCCAGGGCTTCACCGAAAGCCACTGCTTTGGAAGCAATAACATGTTCCAGCGGTCCCCCCTGTATTCCCGGGAATACTGCCGAATCCAGCAATTGTGTCATGGTTTTTATACTGCCTTTGGGAGTTGTTATTCCCCATGGATTTTCAAAATCCTTGCCTACAAGTATCAATCCTCCTCTTGGGCCACGTAAAGTTTTATGGGTAGTTGTAGTAACAATGTGGCAGTATGGGAACGGCGGGTTCAGCAGTTTCTTTGCTATTAATCCTGCAGGATGGGCAATATCAGCCATTAGAATAGCTCCCACCTGATCTGCAATTTCCCTCATTCTTTTATAATCCCAGTCGCGCGAGTAAGCTGAAGCACCGGCAACAATGAGTTTTGGCTTCACTTTAACAGCAAGTTCTTCCATCATGTCATAATCAACCAGTCCTGTTTCCTCTTTAACATTATATGCATAAGGTTTATATAAAATTCCTGAGTAATTCACCGGAGAGCCGTGAGTCAGATGCCCACCGTGGGAAAGATCCAATCCAAGAAAAGAATCTCCCGTTTTCATCACTGCCATCATAACAGCTGCATTTGCCTGAGCTCCCGAGTGCGGCTGAACATTTGCCCATTCTGCATCAAACAGCGCTTTGGCACGATCTATAGCCAGCTGTTCAACTTCATCAATAACATGGCATCCCCCATAATATCTTTTACCGGGTAATCCCTCAGCATATTTGTTTGTTAACCATGAGCCCATGGCTTTCATCACCTGATCACTTACAAAATTTTCCGACGCTATTAACTCTATTCCGTTAAGCTGCCGTTTATGTTCATTTTCAATTAAGCTAAAAACCTGATTATCAATTTGCATCTTGTTATTTATTTATATTAATACCCTGATAAAAGAACATCATTACAATGTTATAAAATTTCATAATATAAAGAAATAAAAACAAATTTTGACTACAAAATTTTTATTTCAGTAAAAAGTTTATATTTTTATATCAATCATATTGTGATCATAAGACTATGGAATCTGTAAATCCCACCAAGGACCGTCCGGTTTTTCTCACTGTTATCTGTATTTTAAGCTATGTAGGATTAGGATTGAGTATTTTAAACGGATTAGCTGGTGCTATCTTCGGAAGAGTAGCTACATATTTATCTCCATTAGTGAAAAGTGTTATGAAAGAAGATGTGGATCTGGATACTTTACCCGATGCAGCAAGAAGGCTGGTTGAAAGTTCATTTTCAATTGTAAACAAAGCATTGGAATATGCTACAACAATGTCACTGCTGTCTGCTGTCTTGTGCATAATAGCTTTGTTTGGAGTAATTAACATGTGGCAGTTGAAAAAAATGGGCTTTTATTTATATACAGGTGCAAAGATTTTTATATTGCTTATCCCTGTAATTTTCCTTGGATTTAATTTCTTTAGTTTTATTGCTGTTACAATTAACGGTTTATTTGTTTTGCTTTTTATTATTTTATATGCAGTAAATCTAAAGCATATGAACTGACATTTTAATTCAATTTGGAATTGTTTAATAATTTTAATCAAAACTACTAACTAAAACTTAGAAACTATGGCAGAAGAAAAATCTGGAGCAAAAAAAAGACCTGGCTTACTAACTGTTCTTTGCATCCTAACTTTTATTGGAAGTGGTTTGAGCATCTTATTCTGGCTATTTGCAATTGTAGGATTAGGAAGCATTCTGGGTTTCCTTGGTAATGTACCTGGATTCGGTGCAGCCGGCGGAGAATCAACAGTTATTTATCCTATTGTTTTATTGTTACTGGGTATTATATTGTTACTATCCGCAATTATGATGTGGAACCTTAGGAAAATGGGTTATTATCTTTATGTGCTTGTTAAGATCCTGGGAATTATTCTTCCCTTAATTTTAATTGGTTCTGTATTTAAAATAACAAGCCTGATAATACCTGTTATATTTATAGTATTGTATGGTTTGAATTATAAAGCCATGTCTTAAATAGACAAAAACAAATTTTTTAAGCACTGCTGTTTATTCAGCGGTGCTTTTTCATTTCTTTATGCATATTTTAAATTAATACTGTATTTTTACTATTACAGGTTTTATATTAATCTAATAAATCTTATTTGAACAATGGTAGAAAAACAAGTTGCCCCACAAACCAAACAACAGCTTCCCAATGCCTCGGCGTCACTGGTTTTAGGAATACTGTCTATTGTCACAGGATGTGTATTTATCGGACTGGTTCTGGGTATTATAGGCCTGGTAATATCATCCAAGGACAAAAAAATGTATGACCAGAATCCTCAGGCTTATGATGGTTACGGAAGTTTAAATGCAGGCAGGATACTGTCAATTATTGGAATAGTTATTGGTGGCCTGGTATTATTTTACTGGATTATCTGGGTGGTTATTATAGGCGGGGCTGCAATGACATTCCTCAAAGACTTTAGTTGGTGATGGAGTATTAATGAATATAATCAACTGGCTGGAAAATCATTTTCTCCCTTGTGTCTACAAGCAACTGTTAGGTATTGAATGTCCGCTGTGTGGTTCACAAAGAGCATTTATTGAACTCCTCAAAGGAAATATTCTGGAAAGCATCAAGTTATATCCGGCATTAATTCCAAGCATAATAATTGTTTTTTCAGCAGTATTTCAGATGATAATCAAATGGAAGTATGGCTGGAAAATTATTAGAATATTATTAATAGCTGATTTTGCACTGATCATGGTCAGCTATATTATAAAATTAGTATTTCTTTAGGGGAGCTGCTGATTATTCTTCAGAAATATCAACCAGCCACTTTCTGTATACTGAAAACAATTTTGATTTAGAGATAAAGCCTATATACTTGCCATTATCAATTACAGGCAGATTCCATACATCATTTTCTTCAAATTTCTTCATAACATCTTCCATAGGTTCATCAGGTGCAACATATGTAGGTGGTAATATCATTACATCCCTGACAAATGTTGTTGAATACATTTCCGGATTAAATATGATATGCCTGATATTATCAAGCAATACAATTCCAACGAGCATATTATCTTTATTTACTACAGGAAATATATTTCTTTTGGACCTGGATATTAGTTTCACCACCTCTGCCAAAGTACTGTCAGGAGATATCTTATTAAAATCTGTCTCAGTTATTTTCCCCATTTGCAGTAATGTTAATATAGCCTTATCCTTATGATGTGTAATAAGTTCCCCGCGTTTAGCCAGCCTATGGGTATAAATCGAGTGGGGTTCAAAATATATAATTGTTATATAAGCAATTGTGGAAGTAATAATCAAGGGTATAAATAAGCCATAGCCCCCTGTTATTTCTGCTATAAGAAATATTGCTGTTAACGGAGCATGCATTACACCTGCCATTAATCCTGCCATACCAACAAGAGCAAAATTACGTTCGGAAACATTAATGAAATTAAAATTGTTAATCAGCCTGGCAGCAATAAATCCTGTAATGCCCCCTGTAAATAATGTTGGGGCAAATATTCCTCCTACACCTCCGCTGCCCGTTGTTGCTGACATTGCCACTACCTTTAACAATAATATTAATCCCAGGAAACCTAAGAATATCCAGAAATTATCCTGATAGCCATAAAAGATACTGCCAAATGTAAGTTCCGATGCACTACCATTTAAAAGGGAATTTAGTATCTCATACCCTTCTCCGTATAAGGGGGGTAAAAACAAGATCAGAAGCCCGAGAATGATACCGCCGGATATCAACCTTGTAACCGGATTTTTAATTCTTCCGAATAATGATTCAATATTAATATTTACTCTCGTAAAATAATAAGATACCAGTCCGCTAAAAATTCCCAATACTATAAACCATGGGATATTCCTGAGAACAAACGGATCTGTCAGCTGAAAAGAAAAAATAACCTCTTTGCCAAGAAAGAAATAGGAAATTGTAGCAGCTGTAACGGCTGATATAAGCAGGGGTATTAATGACCACATTGTTAAGTCAAGCATCAGCACTTCCAGTGAGAAAACTATAGCAGCAATAGGAGCTTTAAATATACCAGCAATAGCTCCTGCTGCACCACACCCTATAAGAATGGTTGTGGTCTTGTAGTTCATACGCAGAATTCTTGC
>CAZFHF010000010.1:19770-22198 GCA_964518655.1 uncultured Bacteroidales bacterium
CCAGGTTTGATCCTATTGAAGAGCCCGTTAAAACAATCGGTGCTTCCAGTCCCACAGAACCACCGAATCCCACAGTCAATATGCTGGCAATAAAAGAAGAATAACTATTATGAGATTTTATTATACTATTCTTTTTTGATATGGCAAAAAGAATTCTGCTGATGCCATGACTGATATTATCCTTTATCAGGTATCTGACAAAAAGAACTGTAAGTATTATACCTATTAAAGGATATGCCAGATAAAGCAAATTAATTTTTTCTATATCAAGCCCATGAGTAAGCAGCTCATTAACATAAAAGACAAAATTTTTAAGGGCTACGGCAGCAACTCCACTTATAATACCTATTATAAAGCTTACAATATAAACAAACTGCCGATGTTTAAGGTGTTTGCCTCTCCAGATATAAAACCGCCCTAATAATTTTGTGAAATTCATATTCTCCTTTAAGTTAAAAATATAATATTAATGCTCTGAAAAATCACTTAACATCTTTCTGTACGCAGAAAACAATATAGCTCTGGAAATAAATCCGAGGTATTTTCCCTTTTCAATAACAGCTATGTTATACCTGCCGCTAATCTGGAATTTTTTTGCTATTTCTTCCATGGTATCTTTCGGATCTATAACATATTGCGGCATAAACATCAGGTCTCTTACATAAACATGTTCATACATTTCATGATCGAACATAATATGCCTGATATCGTCCATTTTCACAATACCCCTGAATGTATCATCTTTTTCAACCACAGGAAAAATATTCCTGTGTGCTTTTGTGATAGTTTTTATAAGATTACCCAGAGTATCATTCGGATGAATCTTATTAAAATCTTTTTCAATAAGTTCCTTTACATTGAGCATCATTAAAACAGCTTTATCCTTATGATGAGTCATTAACTCGCCTCTGCGTGCAAGCTGATAAGTATATACTGAATTCGGCATAAATATTTTTACTGTTGCGTATGATATAGCAGCTACAATCATTAATGGCATGAACAGTTCATATCCTCCTGTTATTTCCGCAATGAGGAATATTGCTGTTAATGGTGCATGTATTACACCTGCAATTAGCCCGGCCATACCAACCAGTGCAAAGTTGCTTTCTGACAATGATAATCCGAAATTATTCAGAAACTTTGCGAACAACAATCCCGCATTTACACCTGTAAAAAGAGCCGGGGCAAAGACCCCTCCTACTCCTCCACTGCCAAAAGTAGTTGTTGTTGCAACAACCTTAAACATTATGACAATGACAAAGAATACTGCCACTGTAATAAAGCTGCTGCCTATCCCCTGATAAAATGTGTTTTCAAACAGATAATCAAAATCCCCATGCAGGCCATTATTTATCACAGAATAACCCTCATCGTACAAGGATGGAATAATAAACAAAAGCAATCCCAGTGACACCCCTCCAATAATTGCTTTAAGCAGTACTTTTTTTATTTTATCAAATAATTCTGATATAAGCATATACATTTTAATAAAATAAACACCCAGAAAACCTGTAAAAATGCCCAGCAGAATATAATATGGTAAATCATTTAAAATAAACTTCTCCTTAATTTCAAATGCGTATAGTACATTATGGCCCAGAAATAAATATGATGTTAATGCAGCAGTAGCTGAAGAAATCAATAGAGGAACAATCGCTGCCATCGTAAGGTCAAACATTATTACTTCAATGGCAAATACTATAGCAGCAATCGGAGCTTTGAAGATGGCGGACATTGCCCCTGCACAGGCACAACTCAGCAGTAGAATAATCTGTTTATAATCAAGCTGTAACAGCCGGCCAATATTAGAACCTATTGCCGCTCCTGTAGCTACAGTAGGCCCTTCCAAACCTACTGACCCTCCAAATCCTACAGTTATTGCACTGCTTATTATTGATGAATATAAATTGTGCTGCCTGACAAGGCCGTTCCTCTTTGAAATGGAATAAAGTACATTAGGAATACCATGCCTGACCGGATTTTTATTTATATACTTGATGAATAATACCGTTAAGAGCACGCCAATCAGCGGGTAAAATATATAAAGATAGTCGCCATAATTTTCAGCGATAATAGAAAGGTTTACCTGAATAATATGTACAAGATTTTTTATTATTACAGCAACAAGTCCGGAAGCAAGTCCGATAAATATGCTAAGGATCAGGATAAATTGTCTGTCACTTATATTATTCTTTCGCCAGTTAATAAATTTTCCCAGAGCTGAAGTGTTTTCCATAGCAAGGCAAAAATAATACTTAGGATTCGCAATCTAAAATAGAATAACTTTAATTTTCTTAAGTTTGTATAAAAGACATAAAGTTAATTTTATTAATTAATCGGGCATTAATTTTCATTAAAAAGCTCATTTTTAAATGTCAGGAAGGATTCTGCACAGTATTCATTTATTGATTGCTGCAATAATATTCAT
>CAZFHF010000011.1:0-21979 GCA_964518655.1 uncultured Bacteroidales bacterium
CATGAAATATCCGTATCTGATCTTAATCCCTGGTTGTATATTCTGAGAATATCAGGACCTCATGGCATGATCATGAACAGAAAGTTTATTATATCGCGCTAATCCAACGACCCTGAAATGCAGGAAGAACTAATCGAACAAAGTGAATTATTTGAGCATCACAGGTTTAATGTTGATAAGGGCCAGGGTTCTATGCGCATTGATAAATATCTGTTCAACAGGCTCGAAGATATCTCAAGAAATAAAATTCAGAATGCGGCAAAGGCTGGTAATATTCTGGTTAATAAAAAGCAGGTCAAACCCAGTTACAATATAAAGCCTGAAGATGTAATATCCATTGTTCTTCCCCACCCTCCCCATGAATTTGAAATAATTCCTGAAGATATCCCGGTAGATATAATTTATGAAGACAATTCAATACTGGTTGTTAATAAAGCCCCGGGAATGGTAGTGCATCCCGGACATGGTAATTATACAGGGACACTTGTAAATGCCTTGACCTACCATCTGAAAGATCTGCCGTCATATGAATCAGGTGAGATACGGCCGGGACTGGTGCACCGAATTGATAAGGACACATCAGGAATATTAGTTATAGCAAAGACAGAAATTGCACTGAACAAACTGGCAAAGCAATTCTTTAACCACTCTGTTGACCGAACCTACCATGCCCTGGTATGGGGAAACCTGGATAAGGATGAGGATGAAATAACCGGAAACATTGGCAGAAGCAGGAATGACAGAATGAAAATGAAGGTATACCCGGACGGAGATTACGGTAAACATGCCGTTACCCGTTATAAAGTACTGGAAAGATTTGACTATGTTAATCTTATTGAATGCAAACTGGAAACAGGGAGAACCCACCAGATAAGGGTGCATATGGAATATATCAAGCATCCCTTATTTAATGATGAACGGTACGGAGGCGACAGGATATTAAAAGGTACAACGTTTACAAAATACAAGCAATTTGTGAAAAATTGTTTTAAAATGCTTCCCAGGCATGCCTTACATGCAAAATCACTGGGTTTTAACCATCCTGAAACAGGGAAACACATATTTTTTGATTCAACATTGCCTGATGATATGCAGCAGGTAGTTAATAAATGGAAGAATTATATTGCAGGCAGGGATTGAACTATTGAAAGCATTATCATGAAAAATATATAAAAATATTCCCTTCCTGAATTTATTGTATTAAATTCGGAACATACTAAATTGTGCCTGTACGGTAATATAATGTATTCGTTTCTACAATATATTATCTTGCTCAGGTTGGAACGGGCGGTGGTGGCGGATGCGGATCATCGTCATCAGGACTATGAGGCAAAATCCGCTCGAAAAAGCTGTCATAAAAATCCATTTCAATTACATTTAACAGTTTGCCAATAAAATTTGTTTCTGGATAACTTTTATTATATTTCACAAATAAAAGCTAAAATATACGTATTTCTGCGAGAAAATTCAAGTTGTAGGCTAAAAAAAAATTTAAGGATCCGGAAAGAAGAAAACAGATGAAGTCGATTAATATATATATATTTCTATTAATATTCGCGTGTGAATTGAATGTATTTTCCTCTCTTAAAGAGTCCGGGAGTTTTTACTGTGACAGTGTCAAAATAAACGATGATATAATCGTGCAAATTGACGCTCCGCTAAAACTTCAGGATAATGAAAGCCTGAGCAATTTAGCAATACAATGCAAGTTAATTATAGACTCATTAAAATTTAAGCCGTCACAGGAGTTATTAAAAGCCTATATTATTACCGGCAAGTATTATATTTTAAAAAATAAATATAATGATGCGCTGAGATGCTTTAAAACTGCCGAACAAATACTGGACTCCAATTTTAATAAAAATAGTTATTTATACGGAATAGTATATCAATACACAGGAAACGTTTATTACCTGAAATTACAATACTTAAGGGCAGTTAAATACTATGAAAAAACAATGAAACTGGCGAATGAATTTGACATAATAAGTGACTATTTATGGATGAATTATACTAATCTTGCCCAGATATATGATATATTGAAAGATTACGATAAAGCCATTTACTATAATATCAAATACCTGCAGTTCCCTGAAATAGGAATCAGGAATAAAATAAAATGCTATACAAGGTTAAGCAATTGTTATTGTGCAACAGGAAAATTTAAAAAGGCCGAATATTACAGCCAGCTGGCAGAACATTATGCTATCCCTAATTTAGGACCAAGATGTCCTGAGTTAATATATATATATAATAGAAGGAACAATATATACAAATTATCCGGTGATAATGATAAAAGATATAACTGCATAAATAAGACCTATAAAATTATCAGCCGGAATTATCCTGATAAAAATATATTAACAGCCTATACATTAGCAAGCCTGGGAGCATATTATTATGATACCGAAGATTATTCAAAAGCGTTGTATACATGGCATAAAGCAATAATGGCATCAACTCTTGAATTCAATGATACCAGTATATACAGTAATCCTGATATTGATGATACAAATTTTAAAGAATTCCTTGCATTATGTATGAATAAGAAAGCAATTACATTTTTCAGATATTATAAATACATAACGGGCGACATAAGGGATTTACTGGCTAGCCTGGAATGCTCTGAAATTGCAACAAAAGGTATTGAAAAAATCTACACAAGCTTTATTGATGAAGATGCAAAACTTGGCTATATTGCCAGGCACAGACGATTTCTGAACAGGACGATTGAAACTGCGATATTAGCTTATGAAGAAACACAAAATACTTTATATCTGGAAAAAGCCCTGTCATATTCAGAAAAAAGCAAATCCGCAATACTTCTTTCATATTTAAATGATCAAAAAGACAAAAAATTTGCAGGGATTCCTGATTCTCTTATCAATACAGAAAAAGTAATCAGAAATGAAATGGCAAGCCTGGATTATAAAATTACCGCAAGTAATGAATCTGAAATTATACCCGATAATGAATATAACAGAATTAAATCCAGATATTTTGAGTTGCTTCTTGAGGAAGAAAAACTTATTAGCTATTATGAAAACAATTTTCCCGAATATTACAACCTGAAATATAACTTTACCGATGTTTCACTGGAACAGATACAAAACATCCTGAAAAGGAACCAGGCATTAATTGAATATGCAATTACCAGGGGAGAGCTTTATACCTTAGTTATAACAAGGGATAATATTTTTATTCATATACAGAATACTGACAGCACATTCTTAAAAAACATAATCACATTGCGGGAGCTATTATCAGAAAACAAATTCGGAAATTATGATATTAATGATTTCAACCGTTTCGTTAAGATATCCTATGATCTTTATGTGGTTTTAATTGACTCTATAAAAAGCCATATAAAGGACAGGGAAATAATTATTGTGCCTGACGAATATCTGAACCTTATACCATTTGAGGTATTAATAACAAACGATTCGGTTACGGGCAGATATGCTGATTTTGGGAATTTACCCTATTTATTTATGCAATATCCGACAAGTTATTCCTATTCAGCTTCATTATTGATAACCCAGAAACAAAACAGGAATAGGGGCAGGAGATTTGCAGCTTTCGTACCAGAATATCCGGGACGAATGTTTAACAATAACTCATTGAATGATACTTTAAATAAAGGAGTAGCCAGACTAATGCCGTTGTCTGGGGCAGAACAGGAAGCAGAGTATTTCTCCGGATTTTACAACAGTGAAATATTTAATGACACTCAGGCAACTGAGGAAAACTTTAAACAGTCTGCAATAAGGTATAATATTATCCACCTGGCAATGCATACGATAGTTGATGATAAAAATCCAATGCATTCCAAAATGGTTTTTACTCCCGGTGAGGATAGTATTGAGGATGGATTATTGCATACATTTGAATTATATGGCTTGAAACTGAAAGCCAATTTGATATCCTTAAGCAGCTGCAATACAGGATACGGTAAAATGCAGAGAGGCGAAGGTTTATTAAGCCTGGCCAGGGGTTTTTTATATGCGGGATGTCCGGGTTTATTACTTACCCAATGGGCTGTTGCTGATAAAGCAAGTGCCGAGCTTATGAGATATTTTTACTATTATTTATCAAAAGGTTATTCAAAAGATAAAGCATTACAGCATTCCAGGATCGATTATTTAAAAAATGCTGATCCTGTAAAAACTCACCCCTATTTCTGGGCAGGATATATTATTGTTGGAGATACAAGGCCTTTACCTGCAAATAAAGGATATAAATACCTGATAATATTAACTGCAATCTCAATATTTACTGCTATATATTTTTTGAGAAGAAAAAGGAAGGCCGGCAGAGATAAGTAAATCTGTATGAACCGGTCAGTCGAGTTTTTTAAGTAATTCTTCAGCTTTATCTTTATAATAATTATTTGTCCGTTTTATTTTATTCAGCAATATTACGGCCTTTTCCCTATCATCCTGTTTTATATAGCATAATGCCAGATACCATTCAGTATGATAGATAAAGGGGCTTTGCCAGGTTTCCATGATATCCTGAAAATGCTGAATTGCCAGATCATATTTATCCATCTCAATACATGTCATTCCAAAATAATACTTCGCCAGATAATTTTCATGATCATCTTCAATAATGGCATTTAATTTCTCAAAGGCAGCCTTGTAATCATTCTGGTCATATATTAAAATGGCCTTTGCAAGCTCACTGATTTTGTCAACGTCAGATCTTATATGAATATCCGGTTTATATGTCTGATAATACATGCTGAATAATTCATCACCGTTTGATATCCCGGTTTTAATAATATATATAACCAGGGCTCCTGCTACTATAAGAAAAGCAATACTTGCTGCAATGAGTGTCCTGTGTTTGATGAAAAATCCGGTTTTATTATTTTGCAGCTCAACAACCGGAGAATCGTCATTTTCAGCATTTTCCCATTTTCTGAAAATTGAATATATATGCTTCAATTTTTCTCTGAAATTTGTAACATCCTCTATTTCAATGCTCTCATTGACCTCTTTATGAAGAATAACTCTCTTTCTCAATTCATCATTACTCTTCAACTGTTCCTCGAAATCCCTTAGCTTATCACCTTTTAGCGTACCATCGAGGTATTTCTCTATCAATATTGTAGACTTCGTTTTTAAGTTCATAATATTTCGGGTCTTGTAATATTCTGTTTATTAAAGATTTCTTACATCTGTATCTCCTGTTTTTAGTATGTTGCTCCGAGCTGTATCCCATTATCTTTGTAATCTCTGATATAGAGTAACTTTTCATGAACAACATCAGGACTTTTCTGCAATCATCACTTAGCTGATTGAATATTGTCCTGTAAAAATCCAACCGCTCATTATACTCATAATTTTTAATAATATCCTTGTCAACATCCTCATAACTATCAAAATCTTCATTTTTTTTATACTTTCCATCTCTTAGTTTTAATTCCTTAAGCCATAGTAAGCGTGCAATGGAATAAATAAATGTATTTACTGAGCAATTCAGTTTTAGATTATTATATTTTAATTTTTTGTATAAGATTATAACCGACTCCTGAAAGATATCCTGTGCATCTTCCTCATTCCCGCTGTTTACCATTATCATATGTCTTACCGGCCTGAAGCTCTTCTGGTAAATAAACAGTATTACCTCATTACTTTCTTCAATAATGCCCCGGATAAGTTCCTTCTCCGTATAATTATTTTTACTATAACTTTTCAATGTTTAATTCTTTTTTTGGATAAAAAGTAACCCTGATCGAATTATATATTTCCAAATGCTGTAAATAAAAGTAGTTAAAACTTTTAACTAATAGTCAGAAACGGGGTAGCAGGCGCATACTAAGTTCCTGTCGCCATAAGCATCATCGACTCTGCTCACTGCAGGCCATAATTTATTCTCTTCAATCCACTGAAGGGGATAGGCAGCTTTTTCTCTTGAATACTTATGTATCCACTCACTGGAAGTTACTGTTCTTTCAGTATGAGGAGAATTCTTAAGTATATTGTTTTCAGTATCTCCATTTTCACGGATTTCCATAATTTCATTATAAATCGAAATCATTGAATTAACAAATCGATCTAACTCCTGCAGAGATTCACTTTCGGTAGGTTCGACCATCAATGTCCCATGAACAGGGAATGACAATGTTGGAGCATGAAAACCATAATCCATTAGTCTTTTGGCAATATCTGTTTCAGTGACATTTGCCTGCTGCTTAAACTCCCTGCAGTCCAGTATCATCTCATGAGCCACAAAGCCATTTTCTCCTTTATAGAGTACTTTATAATAATCATTTAAGCACGCTGCGATATAATTTGCATTCAAAATAGCAATTTTTGTTGCCTGTGTCAGCCCGAAGTTGCCGAGCAATTTACAATAAGCATGGGATATTGTCAAAATGCTTGCACTACCCCAGGGTGCTGCTGATACTGCAGTTACTCCATTAATACCTCCTGTAGCGATAACCGGATGTGTGGGCAAAAACTCCACAAGTTTTTCTGCCACACCTATAGGACCCATCCCCGGACCTCCTCCGCCGTGAGGAATCCCAAAAGTCTTATGCAGGTTAATATGGCAAACATCGGCACCAATCATTGCCGGACTGGTAAGTCCAACCAGGGCATTCATATTTGCACCATCCAGGTAAACAAGTCCTCCATTATCATGTATAGTATTAACCATTGCTCTGATATCACTCTCAAAAACACCGTGGGTTGATGGATATGTTACCATAAAGGCAGCAAGGTATTCTTTATTATTTTCGGCTTTTGCTTTCAAGTCATTGATATCAATATTACCATTATCATCACATCTTATTATAACTACCTTAAGGCCTGCTGTTACTCCGCTGGCAGGGTTTGTCCCATGGGCAGATGAAGGTATCAATACAACGTCCCTGTGACCCTCGCCCCTGCTTTCATGATATTTCCTGATTACCATAAGACCGGCATATTCACCTGCAGCACCAGAGTTGGGCTGAAAAGATATAGCATAATACCCTGTTATGGTTTTTAAGAATTTCTCAAGCTCATAAAACAGTTGCTGGTATCCTTCAGTTTGATCAAGCGGAGCAAAAGGATGAATACTGTTAAATTCCTGCCAGCCAAGAGCAAATAATTCAGTTGCTGCACTCAATTTCATTGTACATGAGCCAAGTGATATCATTGAATGTGTAAGAGAAAAATCTTTCCTTTCCAGCTTTTTTATAAATCTCATCATCTCAGTCTCAGAATGGTAGCTTTTAAAAACATCAAGCGTCAGAAAATCACTGGTGCGAAGATATTTATTATTAAAGTAGACTGTATTATCAAGTTCAGTAGCTTTTTTTACAGCTTTTTTATTTGCATAAGAAAAAACTTCTATAATATCATGCAGGTCATTTAGTGTTGTAGTTTCATCAACACTTATACCTATTGTTCTTTTATCATGATATCTGAAATTAATCCCTTTTTCCTGTGTTAATATCTCAACATCTCTCCTTGATATATTTTGAGGCAGTATAATTTTTAATGTATCAAAAAAATCTTCGTTTGCTTGTTTGTACCCCAGCTCAGTTAGTTTTTCAGAAAGTTTGCCTGCAGTTTGATGAATACGTTTAGCGATCCTCTTCAGACCTTCAGGTCCGTGGTATACAGCATACATACCTGCCATAATTGCCAGGAGAGCCTGGGCAGTGCATATATTTGATGTAGCCCTCTCCCTTTTTATATGTTGCTCCCGTGTCTGCAGTGCCATCCTTAATGCCCGGTTGCCTTGTTTGTCAATTGTCACGCCGATAATCCTTCCGGGTATATATCTTTTATATTTATCCTTTGTGGCAAAATATGCTGCATGAGGCCCTCCATACCCCATTGGTATTCCAAACCTTTGAGTGGAGCCTGTAACAATATCTGCTCCCCATTCACCCGGAGGAATCAGCATAGCCAGACTCATAATATCGGCATTTACTGCTACTGATACATCATTGCTATGTGCTTCCTCAGTGATTTTTGAATAATCCTTTATCTCCCCGTCATTTGCAGGATACTGCAATAATATGCCAAATAATTTATTATCAAATTTCAGCTTTTTATATTTCCCTGTCACTAATTTAATGCCCAGTGGTTTTGATCGTGTCTTCAGAACATCCAGTATTTGCGGGAAAATATCTTCATCAACAAAAAACTTGTTGGCGCCACTTTGGACTGATTCCCTGGATCTTGTGTTATACATCATAATCATTGCCTCAGCAGCGGCAGTTGCCTCATCCAGCAGTGAGGCGTTAGCTATTTCCATGCCTGTCAGATCCGATACAACCGTCTGAAATATCAATAAGGCTTCCAGCCTGCCCTGGGAAATTTCTGCCTGGTATGGTGTATATGAAGTATACCAGCCGGGGTTCTCAAGAATATTTCTCTGTATTACTGCAGGCAATATTGTACCGTAATACCCCATTCCTATATATGATCTGAATACTTTGTTCTTTGCAGCAATTTTTTTAATGTACTTATAATAATCATATTCCGTTATTCCTTCGGGGAGATCCAGTGGCTCTTTAAACCGAATTGCTTCAGGGATGGTTTTATCAATTAATTCATCCAGTGATTTAACACCTATTTTATCAAGCATCTTACCTATCTCATTGTCTCGGGGTCCTATATGACGTGAAGTAAATTTATCAGTTAGCATGTGAAAACTTGTTTGTAATTGTTATTTTATACTTAAATATTGAGTTAACCTTATAAATATAATAAATAATCAGCGTAAAAACGGATTTGTATCAATTTCATAGCCTATTGTTGTAGAAGGACCATGTCCGGGATATACAGTAACATCGCGGGGTAATGTTAATATTTTGGTTTTGATGCTGTTAATGATAGTGTCATAGTCACCCCCGGGCAAATCCGTCCTTCCAATGCTCCCGTTAAACAGGACATCTCCGGCAATTAAAAACCTTTGTTCTGCAGAATACAGGGCAATGCTTCCCATTGAATGCCCCGGAACATGCAGAACTTTAAGCTCTGATGCACCGAATTTAACTATGTCCCCATCTTCCAGAAATTCATCAATTTCTCCAGGATCATCAACATTATAGCCAAACATCTGTCCCTGTTCAGAGAATCCCTTTATATAATTCTGATCAGATTTATGGGCTGCTACAGGAATATTATAACCGTCCGTGATGAATATATTTCCCAGGATATGGTCTATATGTCCGTGAGTATTTATAAGTTTAACAGGTATCAGATCATTTTTTTCGCAATAATCCCGCAATTCATTCTTTTCATATACAGAGTAACAACCGGGATCAATTATCATGCATTCTTTTGTTTCATCTGAAACAAGAAACGTATTTACCTGAAAATCATTAAACACAAATTTTCTGACTGTTATCATAACCGAAACTCAGTGTTTTAGTCCTGATTAATAATTTTGATACTAAAAATAAGATATTTATTTTACTTAATGAAACAGGTAATAAAAGACTGTATTTAGTATTTCTATGCTCTCCCCTTTAACATTGGAACAAACACAAAATACCCATGCTCAGATTTTTTATATTCATTTTTGCCGGTTTTTACCACTAAAGTCATGCATTGTGAATAAGACCTGCCTAGGGGCAGAACCATCTTCCCTCCTATTTTCATCTGGTCCACCAGTTTTTCCGGAATGCCGGGAGCGGCAGCCGTAATTAATATTCTGTCAAATTCAGAATAGGTCGGCAGTCCTGCATAACCGTCACCATAGAAAAACTGGGGCTGATATCCCAGGTCAGGAAGTAAGGCTTTAGCTCTGAGCATAAGCTCCTTCTTTCTCTCAATTGTAAAAACCCTGGCTCCGAGTTCAATTAATACTGCTGCCTGATAACCGGACCCCGTTCCTATTTCAAGGACTTTATGGCCTTTTTTTACATCAAGCAGCTCTGTTTGAAAAGCAACAGTATAAGGCTGAGATATCGTTTGTCCTGAACCGATCGGAAAAGCCTGGTCTTTATAAGCCAGTTTTACAAAACTGCTATCCATAAACAAATGCCTTGGTACTTTATTCATCGCCTCAAGAACCTTTTGGTCTTTGATCCCTTTCTGTTTTATTTCTTCTACTAGCTTCTTTCTCAGTCCTTTATGTAAATAAGTATCGTCCATTCAGGATAATTATTAAACCAAAATAAAAGTAATCTTATCAACAAAAATAGTTGATAAATTAATCTGAAAAAAAAAATGTCTATTACTAATTATTTTATGTTTGTACAAATGCTGCACGAATGGTTAGAATAGGCATAATAGGCAATGATGAAAAGATATATAAGCATGCCAGTACTATAATGAATATCAAGGGATTTGATTTTAAAGGATTTTATTGTTCAAACGGAAAATTTTCAGGCAGACGTAAACCAAAAATCAGGATCAACAGATTTTTATCACACGAAGAACTTCTGGATTCAGTTGATGCAATTGATATTACAAATAACGGACCTTCACTTTATGAACTGGCTGTATCAGCATTAAAAAAATCCAAACATCTTTATATTTTCCCTTCACTGCTTAAGACTTATGATCAGGCAAAAGGATTAATAAAACTGGCCAATGAAGCAAACGTAACGTTAATGGTGCAAAGAACAGCCAAATATAATGCTGTGCTGAATACAATACTTGAAGGCTTGTCTGACCTGAGACTGGTTGATATCCAGCATCATATGGGCAACGGAACAGGAAAGTCAGATTTATCAGTATTTTCAATCATTCTCAGGAATTTAGATATCCTCCATGCTATAATAAAATCAAACAGTAATAACATAAAGGCCTGCGGTGTATGCATAGTTAATAAAAATCCTGATATTATAAATGCAAGAATAGAATTTGACAACGGATGTATCGCAAATCTCAATTGTAGTAAAATAGCCCTAAAAAGCAGTCATATTGCAACAATAATTCAGAATAGCAAAATTATAAAAGTCGACTTTAACTCTAATAAAGCACAAATACTGCATCCGGAAAAGGCAAATAATAATACAGATTATAAACTAAGAGCACGGACATTTAAAGTCAGTCCGAATAATCCTTTATCTGACGAATTCACTCACTTCAGGGACTCTATTATTAATAGTACTAAATCGCTGGCAAACATTGAAGACGGGTTTAAATCATTACAATTGGCACATAAAATATTTGAAAAGGTTCATAAAAGCTAAATCTCCCGGTTATCCCGAATAAATTATAAAGATTATTACTGCCAGGTTAATTTGATAATAATTAACTATATATCAATTATATTTCCTAGTATTAATAAGAATTTCTATTTTTGTGTGAATTTTATATAAAATTCTTTTTTGATACGGGAATTATAATAAATGAATAAGAAAACACAACTTGCAAGGTACTTATTATCAGACTATTTATCAGCTGGTCTGAGCTGGACTTGTTTTTATGTGTTCAGGAAAGCCTATATTGAACCATTAAAATTCGGATATAAAATCCCCATTTCCTTTGATGAGAGATTCTTCCTTGGATTATTATTAATACCGTTATTCTGGCTTGTTCTGTATTATTCATCAGGTTATTACCGGGATGTTTTCAGAAAATCACGGCTATCTGAACTATGGAGTACGATACTTATTTGCGGATTCGGAGTAATTATCCTTTTCTTTTCATTAATACTGGACGATACAATACAATCATACTCAAACTACTACCTGTCATTTTTAGTGCTTTATTCTTTGCAATTCACATTGACATATATACCAAGACTTGTAATTACTACTCATACTACACATAAGATTCACAGCAGGATAATCGGATTCAACACTATTATCATAGGAAGCAATAAGCAGGCTGTTAATATTTGCCTGGATATTCAGAATCAATCCAGAAGCAGTGGTAATAAAATAGTTGGCTTTGTTAATGTAAACAATAAACCAAAATATTTGCTTGAAAAGTATATACCGCATTTAGGAACTCTGGATGAGCTCAAAAATGTGATAAACAAACATGAAGTTGAAGAGGTAATAATTGCCATTGATTCATCAGAGCATGATAAAATAGGACGTATTATCAATAATTTAATAGACAGTAATGTTGTAATAAAGGCAATCCCGAGCATGTATGATATACTGACCGGTAAAGTAAGAATGTCAACAATCTTTGGCACACCGCTTATTCAGATTTCTCATCAACTTATGCCTGCATGGCAGGAAAACTTAAAACATTTTATTGACATTGTTGTCTCAATGCTCGCATTAATAATACTTTCCCCGCTTTGTATATTTTTGATAATTGGGGTTAAGCTTTCATCCAAAGGACCTGTTTTCTATAGCCATGAACGAATAGGAAGATATGGAAAACCTTTTACGATATATAAGTTTCGTTCAATGATAGCTAATTCTGAAAAAAACGGACCTGAATTATCTTCAAGAAAAGATGACAGGGTAACCCGGTTCGGCCGTTTTATGAGAAGGGCCAGACTGGATGAAATTCCCAATTTCTATAATGTTTTGAGAGGTGAAATGTCTCTTGTAGGACCCAGGCCGGAAAGGAAATATTTTATTGACAGGATTATTGAAAAAGCACCTCACTATGTTCACCTTCTTAAAGTGAGGCCGGGTATTACATCATGGGGCCAGGTCAAGTTTGGCTATGCTGAAAATGTTAATCAAATGATTAAACGTTTAAGGTATGACCTGATTTACATTGATAATATGTCACTTTACGTCGATTTCAAAATAATAATATATACACTGATTACTATATTCAAGGGTAAGGGAATATAATGCCTGTTCTGTGTTTGATTTAATTTCCTGCATGCCTTAAAGAATGTCTTTTTATTGCTATATATTCAGGCCCATATGATTTAAGTATGCTTTCATAGAAAATTATTTCATTTACCTCTATCTCCTGCAATTCTGCTTCCCTGTGTTCATCAATCCATTCCTTTAATATTTGCGTGTCCTTTAATTGTTTAATACGTCCTATTGTTAAATGAGCTGAGAAAGGCTTATCTGATTTTTCAAAGCCAAGCTTCAGCATTTCTTCATCAATAGCATACTTCAGCATTTCAAGTTCTTTACAGGGGGCAAAGCCAATCCATAAAATCCTGGGATTTTTAAGATTTTTAAAAACACCAAATTCCTTTAGTATAATCGAAAACCCTGAAATATTACCGGCAATCTTATCAAGGCCGGGAATAATTGTATCTATTAAGGATTCATCAATATTCCCAAGAAACTGCAGGGTAATATGGTATTGTTCAGGTTCAACCCACTTTATTCGCTCATTCCTGAGCTTATGGTTTAGTTTATTCAGCAGCCCTTTAACAGTATTATTTACAGGGATATCAATCGCAATAAATGTTCTTTTCAATATTAATAATGGTTATAAAAATTATAATACAAAATAAAATACTTTTAATCGAACAGCACTAATTATATACAAAATAATATTAATCAAACCCAATAATTCATTATAAACGAGTTTTTAATACACTTATAGCTTCCCAGTCATTTTAAAATACTTTACTGTTCATTATATTACTTTTTTCATTAAACATTTTAACATATTTTTTATTGTTAATTATAATTTATATCTTATTTAGAATGATTCTATATATGTTCTTTGTATCCATTATATATACTATTCTAGCGTGTTTAACATTATTTATAATAGCTTTAGAATTTGCATTCTACGGGTTTTATGCATTTGTTCAGTGTTTAATTTATGCTTATTTTTGTTAAACATTTATTTAATATAAATTATTATGACAGCAATAGAATTTAATTATCAGTTAACAAGTCTTACGCCGAATCTCCAGAAGTTTGCCCTCAGTTTAACTTCTAACATGGATGACGCAAAAGATTTGCTGCAGGAGACCTTTTTAAAGGCAATTTCCTACAGGGACAAGTTCACCGATAATACAAATCTGAAAGCATGGACTTACACAATTATGAAGAATACTTTTATAAATAATTATAGAAAAGCAGTAAAAGCTAATACCACATTTGACAACACTAAAGATTTGTTTTATCTGAATATGAATGGGGACTCATATAATCCTAATCCTGATTCATCCTATACATCAATAGAAATTGAGAAAAAGATTGAAGTACTGGATGATGAATTTAAAATTCCTTTTAAGATGCATGTACAGGGATTTAAATACAAAGAAATATCTGAAAAACTGGATCTTAAAATAGGAACAGTAAAAAGCCGTATATTCTTTGCCCGTAAAAAGTTAATGCAAGCTCTTACAGATTACAATTAACAGATTTAATGTTATGGGAATGAACGGAAAAAGCTTAAATGCACAGTTAAATACCGATAAATCTGATTACAACGAACACCTCAGAGTTATTGGCAGCGAGTATGATATACCGGCTTTTAATTCAGCCATTAAGCTGGATGCAAATACTCTTGATGATAAATCAAAAATTGAACTGATAGAAAGGCACTTCAGTGAAATTATGAACATCTTAGGATTAGATCTCTCTGATGACAGTATCAAGGATACACCGCACAGAGTGGCTAAAATGTTTGTTAAAGAAATTTTCAGTGGCTTAAATCCTGAAAACAAGCCGAAGATTAAATTATTTGAGAATAAATTCAATTATAATCAGATGCTTGTTGAGAAGGATATCAAAGTTAATTCGTACTGTGAACATCATTTTGTACCCATCATAGGCAAAGCTCATATAGGGTATATATCAAATGGCAGTGTTATAGGACTCTCAAAAATAAACAGGATAGTCAGGTACTACGCTAAAAGGCCTCAGTTGCAGGAAAGGCTTACACAGCAGATTGCAGACGAATTACAAAATGTGCTGAATACAGAAGATGTTGCCGTAGTTATTGAAGCATCCCACATGTGTGTTACTGTCAGGGGTGTTGAAGATGAGAACAGCAGTACTATTACTTCAAGCTTTAATGGCAAGTTCATTGACAGGGATTTAAAAAATGAATTTTTAACTTATATAAAAGCATCTTCACATTCTGATATTTAGATGAATAATAATTAGTGCCTTGTTATAACTTTCCTGGAGTACCGATATTCAGGAAAGTTTTTTTTACCTTTTCCTCCCAAAGTCCAAAGCCTCTTTCTTACCATTAATCAACATGAATTTCCCCCTAAAATTCGCTAAATTCAGAGATATATAATACATTTGCTAATTTAGCAGCATTCTCTAATTAATTCGGACAAATATGAGCAAGGCAATAAGATATAATCAGCGAGGTGTATCAGCTTCCAAAGAAGATGTGCATGATGCGGTTAAGGATTATGACAAGGGCATTTTCCCCGGGGCATTCTGTAAAATATTACCTGATTTGCTTACCGGCGATGATAATTACTGCAATGTAATGCATGCAGACGGAGCAGGCACAAAATCGGCTTTGGCATATATGTACTGGAAAGAAACAGGTGATTACAATGTCTGGAAAGGAATAGCACAGGATGCAGTTATTATGAATATTGATGACCTATTGTGTGTTGGTGCAGTTGACAATATTTTGCTTTCATCAACAATAGGCAGGAATACAATGAAGATCCCGGGCGATGTGATAATATTTATCCTGAAAGGTTATGACGAGATAATACAAGAACTTTCAAAATGGGGAATAAATGTAGTTTTGGCAGGTGGTGAGACAGCTGACATAGGTGACCTTGTAAGGACTATTACTATAGACTCAACAGTTGCATGCAGAATGAAACGCTCAGATGTGATTGAAATCAATTTTCAGGAAGGAGATGTTATTATTGGATTGGCATCGTCAGGCAAAGCTATTTATGAGAAGGAATATAACAGCGGAATTGGAAGCAACGGTCTTACTTCAGCACGGCATGATCTGTTTCATAATCATCTTGCCCAGAAATATCCCGAATCCTATAACGATCTGATTCCCCAGTCACTGATTTATACAGGTAAGTATTATCTTACAGATAAAATAGAAGAGCTGAATGTTGATGCAGGGAAGTTGCTGCTATCCCCTACACGTACTTATGCACCGGTGATTAAAAAAGTCCTTGAAAAACACCGCAAAAATATCCATGGTATGGTTCACTGCTCAGGTGGAGGGCAGACCAAGGTGCTGAATTTTATTAACGATGTTTATGTTGTTAAGGATAATCTTTTCGAATTGCCCCTGCTCTTCAGATTAATACAGGAACAATCAAAAACACCATGGGATGAGATGTATGAAGTTTTTAATATGGGACACAGGTTTGAAATATTCATTTCCCCCGATTATGCAGAAGATATAATTTCAATATCCAGGGAGTTTAATGTTGATGCAAAAGTTATCGGACACGTTGACAAACCCGGTAAGGAGAAACTAACAATTAAAAGTGAGTTCGGTACATTTCATTATTAACATTTCACATTTCTGATATGAATAGTAATTTAATCCTTGAGAAGCTGGAAGGTGTCAAGCGAAGGTTTGAAGAAGTCGGGCAATTAATAAGCAATCCTGATATAATTACCGATATGAAAAGGTATGTCCAGCTTAATAAGGAATATAAGGATCTGGAACCTATAATACAGGTATACAAGGAGTATAAAAATATACTGAGTAATATAGAGAGTGCAAAGGAAATTCTTGCTGAAGAGAAAGACGAAGAGATGAGGGAAATGGCCAAAACGGAGCTGGAAGAATTAAACCGGAAAATAACTCCGATTGAAGACAAGCTAAAATTAATATTGATTCCTGCTGATCCTCAGGACGGCAAAAATGCTATTCTGGAAATAAGGGCAGGTACCGGAGGAGATGAAGCAAGCATATTCGCAGGCGACCTGCATAGGATGTACTCCAAATTCTCGGAAGTGATGGGATGGAAAATGGAAATAACAAATTTTACTGAAGGAACTGTCGGAGGTTTTAAGGAGATTATTATGAATGTTAAGGGTAATGGTGTCTACGGGATACTGAAATATGAATCAGGTGTCCATCGTGTTCAGCGTATTCCTCAGACTGAAACACAGGGAAGGGTGCATACCTCAGCAGCAACAGTGGCAGTGCTGCCCGAAGCAGATGAGTTCGATGTAGAAGTAAAACAGGAAGATATCCGTGTTGACAGATACTGCTCTTCCGGACCCGGAGGACAATCCGTAAATACTACCTATTCGGCAATAAGACTTACACATATCCCCACAGGCATAGTAGTTACATGCCAGGATCAGAAATCACAGCTCAAAAATCTTGATAAGGCAATGGCCGAGCTCAGAACCCGGCTTTATGATATTGAATACCAGAAGTATCTTGATGATATAGCATCAAAAAGAAAAACAATGGTATCAACAGGTGACCGTTCAGCTAAGATCAGGACTTACAACTACCCCCAGGGAAGGGTAACCGATCACCGCATAAATCTTACTTTATATAATTTGCCCTCTATTATGGATGGCAACATCAGGGAAATAATAGATAAACTGCAGATGGCTGAAAACGCTGAACGGCTTAAAGAAAGCGGCCTTAACTAATACATTAATTCTATGACCAGCGAACAGTTATTTTTAAAAATAAAAAATAAAAAGAGTTTTCTTTGTATCGGACTTGATACAGATATTAAAAAAATACCTGAATCCCTCCTCAAATACGACAATCCTGTATTCGAGTTTAACAAACAGATAATTGATACAACGTCAGCATATACCATTGCATATAAGCCGAATACAGCATTTTATGAAAGTGAAGGCATAAATGGATGGAAAAGCCTGGAATTAACAGTATCATATATAAGGCAAAACCATCCCGATATTTTTCTCATCGCCGACGCAAAAAGGGGCGATATTGCAAATTCCTCGGAAATGTATGCAAAGGCTTTCTTTGAAAATTTAGAATTCGACGCTGTTACCGTATCCCCCTATATGGGAAAAGACTCAATAATGCCGTTTTTAAATTACAGCAATAAATGGGTCATTTTGCTGGCATTGACCTCAAATTCAGGATCTGAAGATTTCCAGTTTCTTAAAACCGGAAAAAACAAGAGAATTTTTGAATCAGTAGTGCAGAAGTCAAAAGCTTGGGGCAGCAAAGAAAATATGATGTATGTCTGCGGTGCCACAAAGGCTTCATTGCTTGTGATGATAAGGAGTATAATCCCTGATCATTTTATTCTGGTGCCAGGAGTAGGAGCTCAGGGGGGATATCTGGAAGACGTGGTAAAATATGGGAAGAATGACAAACTAGGATTAATAGTAAATTCCAGCAGATCAATAATTTATGCTGATAATACTCCGGCATTTGCTGAAAAGGCAAGCTTAAAGGCAAAAGAACTTCAAATACAAATGCAAAAACTTCTGGAAGAAAATCGTTACTTATAATACTCTTATAAGTATTCAAATCTGTTCTGCATTTTCATATGTATAAATTCTGCTTCTAATCAGCGTATACAGACCTCAGGGTATAACAAAGCTGATCTTACCATTCAATTTTTATTCATACTTTTTTGTATGGTTCTTATTTAAATATTGAAATGACTTTTCATAATTTCAATGTTTCCTATAATATCTTAATAAGAAATGAGCGAAGAATTTTTACACTATATATGGAAATACTCACTGTTTAATAAAAATCATCTTGTTGCTGATACCGGGGATAAAATAGAAATTTTGAAACCTGGTGAGCAAAATACGGATGCCGGCCCTGATTTTATTAATGCCACCGCCAAAATAAATAATACGATATGGGCAGGTAATGTGGAAATTCATATTAACTCATCTGACTGGAGCAAGCATAACCACGTAAATAACAGATCCTATGATAATGTTATCCTGCATGCTGTATTAAATAATGATCAAACCATAAAACGAACAAACGGTGAAATAATACCAACTCTTGAATTAAAATTTGAAACATCTCTCTATAATAATTACTCCAGACTAATTTCAAACGAGCAATGGATTCCATGCCAGGATGAAATACAAAATGTTGATGAGTTTTTTATTGACTACTGGCTAAATGTATTGCTAGCTGACCGTCTGGAATCAAAGACCAGAAATATTGCTGACACATTGAAATTAACAAGGAATAACTGGGAAGAAACATTTTATATTTATCTGGCAAAAAGTTATGGATTTAAATTAAATTCCCTGCCATTTGAACTGCTTGCCAAATCTTTACCTTTCAAATATTTATCAAGACATAAGAACAGCCTTTTTCAGATCGAAGCATTATTGTTCGGCCAGGCAGGTTTTCTAAGTGATAATTTCTTATTCGACAATTATTATGAAAAACTAAGAACCGAGTATAATTATCTCAGAATAAAATTTAAGCTCAGGCCTCTTGATAAGCACATCTGGAAATTCCTGAGGCTCAGGCCGGTGAATTTTCCAACTGTGAGGATTGCACAATTCGCTGCAATGATATACAACTACTCGGGAATGTTCTCAAAGATCATAAATTGTAAAACAATTGAAGAACTGAAGCAATATTTCTATATCGATCCATCAGAATACTGGGATAATCACTTTATTTTCGGGAAAGAATCAAAAATAAAAAACAAAAAACCCGGAGATACTTCATTTTATATTATTTTCATAAATACAATTGTCCCTTTCCTTTTTATCTATGGCAAAATAAATAATATTGAATCATTAAAAGAGAAGGCTATTGATTTTCTCACAAAAATACCGGCTGAACGGAACAATATCATCAGAAAATGGGAGAAGTTAGGGATCAATGTGAAAAGTGCATTTTATTCCCAGGCATTATTACAATTAAAAAATGAATACTGTAATAAAAAATTTTGTTTAAATTGCCAGATAGGAAATAAAATAATTACATCGCAATATAAATGAAAAATGAAAACATAAAAAGAGCATTATTTGCTGCCAGCTTATTTATTACTGCCTTTTTAATTGGCGTATCGGGATATATGGTTATTGAAGGCTGGCCTTTCTCCAAGGCATTCTATATGACGGTAATTACAATCACCACTGTAGGCTTCAGGGAAGTGGAACCCCTGTCAGTTACCGGAATGTATTTCACAACATTTCTTATTATCTCAAGTTTTGGTATATTTGCTTACGCTGTTACAACATTTATTCGTCACGTTGTTGATGGTACATTTCGTCATATTTTTAGAGACAGAAGGATGAAAAGAAGAATACAGAGTCTGAAAGAACATATCATTGTCTGCGGATACGGCAGAAACGGGAAACAAGTTGTAAGTGAGCTTATGGAGCATAAGATTCCGATGGTTATTGTTGAGAATAACCCTGCCATTATAGAAGATGTTTTAGGTATTCCTGACATGCTTTATATTCATGGGGATGCCACAAAGGACGAAATACTTGAAATGACTCATATAAACAGAGCTATAGCTCTAATTACAACCCTGCCGGTGGATGCGGATAATCTGCTTGTTGTCCTCACTGCACGGGGGATGAATCCTAATCTCAGGATAATAAGCAGGGCTTCGGATGAGCATTCCGACACTAAATTAAAAAGGGCAGGCGCAACAAATGTAATAATGCCCGATAAGATAGGGGGACAAAGAATGGCCAAGTTGGTTACACAGCCTGATATTGTGGAATTCCTGGAATTTATTATGCTGCAAAGTGCAGAAAATATGGCTTTGGAGGAAATTTCCTGTAAGACTATAGCTAACTGTTTTGAAGGAAAGTCAATCCGTGAACTGGATATCAGAAATGAGTCAGGAGCAAACATTATCGGATTAAGAAGAGAAGACCGGTCATATATTATTAATCCCCTGCCCGAGGTAGTGCTTACTTCAAAAGACAAAATCTTTGCCCTTGGCACGAAAAAACAGATTGAAAGCTTAAAAAACCTATTATATCAGGGTATTGAACCATAATTATATTCTTCCTGCGGCTACTGGCTCTTTAATTCAAACTTTTTAACCAAACTTATTGATTTCTAAAAAAAATTAAATACTTTTGCACTCTTAATTTTAGAGTTATATATAAAGTATACAGAATGTATTTAACAGCCGAAAAGAAGCAGGATATTTTCAAAGACTATGGAAAAAGCAAAACTGACACTGGTTCACCTGAAAGTCAAATAGCCCTGTTTACTTACCGTATTAATCATCTTACATTACACCTTAAAAAGAATAAGAAAGATTTTAGTACGCAGCGTGCATTATTAAAACTTGTAGGTAAGCGCAGGAGGTTGCTGGATTATTTAAAAAACAGGGACATTGAAAAATACCGTGCGATAATAAAAGCATTAAAACTTCGAAAATAAAAGGGCAGTTCTTTTGGATTGCCTTTTTTCGTTTATTAAAGAAAGAGATACTTTCGTATATTTGCATTTAAAAAAATATAAAAGGATATGTATAAGTTATTTGAAAAGAATATTGATATTGGAGATGACAGAACAATAACAATTGAAACAGGAAAACTGGCAAGACAGGCAGATGGGGCTGTTTTATTAAAGACAGGCAACACAATGCTATTGGCAACGGTAGTTTCTGCAAAAGATGGCAAGGAAGATGCCGACTTTATGCCGCTTCAGGTAGAATATAAAGAAAAGTTCGCAGCAATAGGAAGATTCCCCGGAGGATTTATTAAAAGGGAAACAAGACCCAGTGATTATGAAATATTAATAGCACGACTGGTAGACCGTGCGCTGCGACCTCTTTTCCCGGATGATTATCACGCAGAAACATTTGTGAACGTATATCTTATGTCAGCTGACAAGGAAATTATGCCTGATGCCCTGGCCGGACTGGCAGCATCAGCTGCAATTGCAGTATCAGATATACCGTTTAACGGACCGATCTCAGAAGTAAGGGTTGGCAGAATAAATGGTAAGCTGAAGATTAACCCGGGTTTTTCAGAAATAAAAACCGCAGATATTGATATTATAGTGGGTGCTACATATGATAATATTCTTATGGTAGAAGGAGAAATGAATGAGGCCTCAGAAACAGATATGCTGGAAGCTATAAAATTTGCCCATGAAGAAATCAAGAAGCACTGCAAGATACAAATGGAATTAGCCAAAATGGTCGGTAGTGATAAGAAAAGAGAGTATTTACATGAAGAAAATGATGAAGAACTTAGAACGAC
>CAZFHF010000012.1:0-21195 GCA_964518655.1 uncultured Bacteroidales bacterium
TCACGAAACAGTGATTCGTGTGTGCGGGGGGTACAGGATGCAACAACCACCCTGTTAAGGCGGTGTTCATGTATCATTTCTTTAATATTGGCACAGCTTGTATCGGAACATGTAAACATTGTATGCGTGGCAAAAACCACATCTGGCAGGTCTCTCACAGCATCAACAACCTGTTCGACATTTACCACCGATGCAATGTTCATACCGCAGTGGCAGACAAATATTCCTATTCTTGGCTCTTCGTCAGTAACATCATGCTCAGGAGGATAATCCTTTCTTGTGACAAGTGTGTTTTTTGCAGAGGCCAGGAGCTCCATAGCCATGGATGATGCGGCGCTTGCCTGCATTACCGTTTCGGGTATATCTTTCGGCTCCTGGAAAGCACCGGCGACAAATACTCCCGGCATGGATGTTTCCAGAGGGCGTAAACGTCCGGTTTCACAGAATCCAAATTTATTGGTATTAATTCCCAGCTGTTTAATCTTTTCTGTCACTGCTGACTTGGGATCGATGCCAACTGCTAAAATAACAAGGTCAAATTCCTGTTCTGTATATTCCAGTTTTTCATTAATAAATCCCAGCATGAGGTCATCGGTCCCCGGCATCTGCACCACCCTTGAGGGGATACTTTTTATAAATTGTACATTATCCATGGCCCGGCATCGTTCATAGTACTGGTCAAAATCTTTACCAAAGGCCCTGATGTCCATATAAAAAACTGTTGCTTGGAGCTCTCTTGCATGATCATCTGCCCCAATAACCTGTTTAATAGTTGCCATGCAGCATACTGAAGAACAATACTCATTGTCGCATTTCAGGTCACGTGAGCCGACACATTGTATCCATGCTATACGTGTCGCGTCCCTTCCGTCAGACGGGCGGATGATGTGGCCTCTGTAAGGGCCTGCAGCGGAAAGCATCCGCTCAAACTGAACGCTTGTAAGTACGTTCCGGTACCTGCCAAAGCCAAATTCACCGTTTTGTTCAGCGTTAAACTCTTCAAATCCGGGTGTAAGTATCACCGACCCGACATCCAGCTCAAGCATTTGATCTGTCATCATGTGATTTATAGCATTTTGCTTGCATGCTTCAACACATTCTCCGCATTCTGAGCACAGGGCGCAGTTAAGGCATCTTTCAGCCTCAGCCAGTGCTTCTTCTTCGGTAAGCCCCCTTTCCACTTCATCGAAGGATTTTATTCTTTCGTTAACATCCAGCTCACCCGGGACAGCTCTTGGTTTTTTCTCCAGTTTTTCCGTCTGAGGCAGGATCTCTTCAGGGACAGGATTGATAGTATATTCAAACCTGTCAGAGGTCATATCCTCATCATTAAGGTATTTTACAATAGATTCTGCAACACGCTTTCCTGAAGCAATAGCATCGATAACTGATGCCGGGCCTGAAGCATTATCACCGCCGGCAAAAACACCCTTTATTGATGTTTCGTATGTCACGGGATTGATCTTAAAACAGCCGTGCTCAGTCCGGGCATCTATATGATCAATGAACTCCGAGTTAATTGTTTGTCCTATAGCAATAATAACCTGGTCAGCTTCGATGTTCATCCTTGTTTTTTCATCGTACACAGGATTAAACTTTCCTGAGTCATCAAATACACTGGGGCAGAGTTTAAGCTCAAGTCCTGTAACTGAGCCGTTGCCTGAGATCCGCTGCGGCCCCCAGCCGTTTCTTATTACTATTCCTTCTTTAAGTGTAGCTTCAATCTCTTCTGCATAGGCAGGCATCTCATCAAGCTGTTCAAGGGATACCATTTCCACATGCTTAGCCCCAAGCCGTAATGATGTTCTAGCTACGTCAACAGCAACATTTCCTCCTCCGATAACGACAACCCTGTCACCTACATGGGGCTTAATATTACCGGAACTTGCCTGCCTTAAGAACTCAATACCGTAGTCGATACCTTTTATCTGCTCTCCTTCGATGCCGAGGGTACGACTTTTATGGGCGCCTGTACTTATAAATACAGCATCATGTTCTTCCTGCAATTTTTTAAGTGTTATGTCTTTACCTACTCTGCAGTTATATTTGATATTTACTCCCTTACGTGTGATAAGGTTAATTTCATGGGCCAGTATTTCTTTGGGGAGCCTGTATTCAGGTATTCCGTAAAGCAGCATCCCCCCGGCCTTGTCCTGGGCTTCGTATACTGTGACAGCAAAGCCAAGGTCTGCCAGGTCGTTTGCAGCAGTTAATCCGGCAGGGCCTGCTCCTATTACGGCAATTTTACCGGCACCGGGCATAGGAGATTTTTCCTCGGGCAGCGGCAACTCACCTGATTTCACCATCTCTATCTCTCTATCTGAGGCAAAGCGCTTAAGCAGTCTTATGGCTACCGGCTTCTCAACTTTTCCACGCGTGCATTCCGCTTCACAGGGATGGGTGCAAACACGTCCGCATATTGCGGAGAAGGGATTTCTTTCCCGTATGAGGTTTACGGCTTTGATATATTCTTTTTTCTTTATAAGCTGAATATAACCCTGAACATTCACATTCGCGGGGCATGCTATCTTGCAGGGGGCGTGCCCGTTTTTCAGTATTGCATATATATTTGGGGTCGCCTGGTCGTAATGCTTTGCTATTGCTTTGCGGGTGCCCAGCTCGCGGTCGAAATGGTCGGGAATATCAACCGGGCATACCTGTTCACATTCACTGCACCCTGTGCATATATCTTCATCAATATACCGGCTGTGCCGTTTGACATATGCCTTGAAATTCCCTGCTTCACCTTCAAGCTTAACTAATTCAGAAAGAGTAAGTATTTTAACATTAATATTTCTTGCACATTCAACCAGCTTGGGGGAGATGATGCATGTAGCGCAGTCGCCGGTGGGAAAAGTCTTATCTAAATGAGCCATCATGCCTCCTATGGCAGCATCACGTTCAACAAGGTAAACCTTAAAGCCTGAGTTGGCGAGGTCAAGTGAAGCCTGGACACCGGCGATCCCTCCACCCTGTATTAATACGGCACCTGTTTTTTTGATATTGTTATTGCTCATATGTTTATCTGCCTGTTTCAAATTACTTTACTAAGCCCTTCAATAATTGGCATAGGAGAAACAATACATTTCTTCATTCCAAGTTTCTTTTGTGATATGCCGAGGCATAATCCCAGCAATTGAGTGATATATACTACCGGCAAATTGTAATTTTTATTTTTTATCCTGTTTATATCTTTTTGCCTGAGGTCCAGGTTTGACTGGCACATGGGGCATGCCACGGCAATACATTGTGCGCCCGCAGCGCCGGCCATGCCAAGTATGCTTTCTGAAAGCTCGACAACGATATCCGGCCGGGACAGTGCAAAGCCGCCGCCGCAGCACTCGACTTTATGAGGCCATTCCAGCGCTTCACCGCCCATAGCATCAACCATTTTATCCATGGAGGTGGGATTTTCAGGATCATCAAACCTCACAACATCCTTTGGCCGCACCAGGAGGCACCCGTAATAACTTGCTACCTTCAAGCCATTCAGACTGTGTGTTAACATCTTTTGCATTTTACCTATCCCGGTATCTTCAAGAAGAATTTCTATAAAATGCCGGACTTTAACCGTACCATCGTACTCTTTGCCAAGGATATCGGCCACATGTTTTTTTACCGAGGGATTTGTTGTTATTTCATGGTTGGCGACTTTCATCCTGTTGAAGCAGGCGGCGCAGGAAACGATCATATCCATACCCATCTCCTGCACTTTTAGCAGGTTTGCTGCCGGAAGGGATATTGACAGGAGCTTATCCGTGTGGTGCGCAGGTGTTGATCCACAGCATGTCCATCCTTTTATTTCTGTAAGGCTGATATCAAGAGCCCCGGCAACTTCCAGAATTGACATGTGGTAGTCACGTGCCGTTGACTCTGCTGAACATCCGGGATAATAAGCATACTTCATAAATAATTCTTTTATATTTTAGTCTTTGCGATCTTGCCTCAGGCAAGAGAAGCAACCTGTCCTAATTTACGGATTGCTTTGTCGTTCCTCCTCGCAATGACGTTTTTTATTGAATCTTTTAAATATCCGTTTCACATATTTTTTATCTGCCCCAAAGTTTGGGAACAGTGCTATTTTCCTTTTTCCAAGCATAGCAGGAAATTTGTCAGTATCCTGAAGCAGGCTGAGCGTCTTTAATTTGTATGCAGCAATAAGACCGATATCGTAGGTCCGGCCAAAGATCTTAACAGTACTCAGAAAAGATTTATTCAGCTTACTTACTTTACCTGCTTTTTCAGGCGATCCTTTTTGCACCGACAGTACACGTAATGCATCCATCACAGCTGCCATATCAATTTTCATGGGGCATCTTGAATAGCATATTTCACATGATGCGCACATCCATATAATCCGGCTTTTAAATATTTCGTCACCGGCATTTAACTGCAGGCGCCTGATGATCTCTGCAGGCGGAGCATCAACCATGCCTACAACAGGACATCCGTTGGAGCATTTCTTACACTGAAGGCAGACACTTATATCAACACCTGATATCTCCATCACTGAGTCCATAATCTCATTTGCAGGTATTGCCTTATTTATTACCAGTGTCATGTTAATATTTTGTTTTTAAATTTCATGTTCCAGCTCTTCTATTTCCTCTTCGGCAAAGATATCTTCTGCATCAACTGCTTCCGGTCCGGAGGAAGCAGGGATCACCTTTCGGTAAACTTTTGATGGTTGGAGTTTTACTCCGTCAACTGTCAGGAGGTCAGAGATCTTAATATCAAAAAGCTTTTCATTTTCTTCCAGGTAAGGAAGGATAAGTTCCCAGTCTTTATCCTTAAGGGGAGAAAACATACATCCGTTAAGCTGTTCTTCGACCAGTTGTTTTTCAGGATCGCGGATAAATGCAGCACCTCCGGATGCCAGGGAGAAGAGGTTGCTTCCCGGATATGGCTCCGGCAGGGGCACAACCTCAGCATCATCATTAAAACGTATTCCATTGAGGATTACGAAACCTCCTCCGTGCATATAATCACCGGCCATAAATGACTCGCCGAGAAAGTCAAGGCATGTTCCATTTATTACAACCCTCGGCTTCCCGACAGAATTAATGAGCGGGCGCCCTGCTGCATTTCCTGCAATATATATTTCTCCTCCCTTGGCTCCATAAAGGAAAGTCTGACCGGCATCTCCGTGGATCACCATTTTGCCGCTTTTAATAATTTGCCCCAGCTGATCCTGTCCATTGTTATGAACAGTTATTGTAAGTCCGTCAATTCCTGAACCAAGGTAATCTCCCGAAGATCCGAATACATCTATTGTGACACCCTGTGTATCAGGACCCAGTCCGCAGCCGGCAAATCTTTGCCCTGCGCTGTTAAAAACAATAAAATGCTTCCATCCTTTTTTATATGCTTTTACTACACATGAAGCATCACAATTTTCTCCCTCAGCAGGGAAAAGGCCGGCATCAATAACAAGTGTTGTTTCTTTATTCACAGGAGCTCTAAGATCGTTGAGGGCAGGAAAATCTATAAGCCTGTACTGAGTATCCGCATAGGTTTTTGTATTTATTCCGGAAATTTCACCAAAGATGTTATTAAGCTCTGAACGTACTATATGCAGGATATGACTGCGTCTTTTTTCGCCTGTATGATAATGCAGATCATTTAATAATGTCAGGGCTTCTATTATTTGTTTCTGAAATGGATTTTCTTTTGCAAGTGTACGAAGTTTTGAACAGGCAAGGCGCAGTTCATCGAAACTCCAGGCAGGGATGTTTTCCGTAAAGTAATCATAAAGTTTTCTGCTCTCCCCGGATTCAATAATTTCAGTAATTTGCTTTCCTGTATTTTCCGGGATGGTTTGTGAGGATATATCAGCAGAGAAGGTGCATGCTTCAGATTTGTTTGTTACCGGAACAGGAGCCCCAAATTTGTCTTTGCATTCCATCCTGTATTTACCATTATTTCCGGGGATAAGATCAAAAACAAATGCTCCGCCGTCAGAATGGCTTCCCCCGCGGGCATTCCAGTAGCGATCAGCAACGGGGCAAATACGGTTGTCGTCTTTGGCAAGGCTTTTAAGTGCGGCATCTATAGCCTGTTTTTCCGAACATATCAGTCCTACCTGCACTTCGCCGTCAGCAAAGGCGAATACCTGCGGCCTGAGCATTGCAGTATCGGTGATCCCGAGGAGCTGCAGTTTCCCGTTCATGATAAGGTTGCGGGCGATAATAAAAAACCATGGCCCGTCAGGTGATCCATGAATATGGGTTGCCTGTATGGCGCGGTATGTTTTCTGCTTTTCCCGTGGGAGATTGTCGAAATCCAGTTCAGTAGTCGGGGCTAATGCTTCGATAGTATATTCCAGGGGATAGTGATATGTTCTTGACAGAAGATCAAAAAGGAGGGCAGATACTTCGGTGTCAGTGACAAACTGGGGATAAATATTTCTCTGCATAAGATATTCGGTCACAGAGTGATAGTTAGCAAAATCACCGTTATGAACCAGAGCCATGTTCATTGCAGTAAAGGGATGGGCGCCGCCGGGATGCCAGACACGGCCTCTGGTAGGATAGCGCTGGTGGGCGATCCATACATGCGCCCTGAGGTCGTTTATCCTGTAGTATTCGGTTATGGCTTCTGCATATCCCACAACTTTAAGGATCATAATATTGCGTCCCTGCGACATAACAAAAGCGCTTTGCCTGGATTCCGAGACATAGAAGTCGTGGTTGAGCCTGAAACTGTTCTGGTTGACATATTCATCTTCTGCTTCGCGGCGATCCATGCCTGTAAGTGAATTGTCAGAAATGAACTTATCAAGCACATTGTTTTTAACCCTTACAAAATAACGGTATACATCGGGAGGTTTAACCTGCAGCCCGGGGATCTTTTTCCAGTCTTCTGCCGTTTCGAGCCTGGCAGAATTTTCGATGTCAAACACGGGAGTAACATATTTCTTTTCTACATCGTTGCGGCAGGACAGATCGAGGTAAGCGATATGAAGCATATAATATTCATCCAGGACTTTTCTGCTGACACCAAGTTGTTCGGGGTTGAATCCCACTGCAGCTATTCCTCCGCCTTTGCCGTTTCCCCTGTTATGCATTAATTTTGAAGGCTCATGGATATGCTTTCCCGGGATGGGTTCTGTGCAGCAAAAACCGACAACTCCGCATCCCCCTTCTTCTTCTGTTGATTTAGGTATGCCGGAAAGTTTTAAATCCTCATTCAGATTCTTCCTGGATCTTAAAATTTTCTCTATAATATGCACGTTACTCATAATTCACTACGGTGTTTTAATGAAATCAAGGTGCGTCAGCAGATCTGTCCGCCCTCTCAAATCAGTGATCTTCTTCATTCCAAAACGCTTGAGAATATCCTTAAGTCCGATGCTCCAGGCATTAAACAAGTTAATAAGGCGTTGTGTTCCCCACCCGATACTCATATAACCTATAAGTCCGGGGTCAGTAGTAGCAATACCTCTGGGGCATCCTCTCCCGCTTTCGCACCTTCCGCACCTCACGCATCCGAGGGCAACCAGTTCGGCAGTTCCCACCACTACTCCATCTGCTCCCAGAGCAATGGATTTTGCAATGTCGTAATAACTGCGTATTCCACCGCTGGCAATGAGAGTAACAGAATCACGCGCTCCCTCGGCAACCAGGAAGCTATGTACTTTAGGAATAGCATATTCCAGGGGCATTGCTATATTCTTTTTTGCTATGTCAGGAGCCGCGCCTGTTCCTCCATAGCCTCCGTCGATATGAACTATATGTGTTCCTGCAAAATAACTTCCCACAGCTACCATATCAACATCAGTAGGTGTTGATACTTTTGTAGAGATCAATACCCTGGGATTAATATGTTTTATCCAGTCGATATGCTTCATGTGATCTTCTATGGAATAGACGCTATGAAAAGGAAAAGGAGAGAATAGCGGTATTCCCTGTACTGCCTCACGCATCTTTGACACGGCAGGAGTGTTTTTTGTTCCAAGGAGATGCCCGCCCAGTCCGGGTTTCGCACCCTGGGCATATTTAAATTCTACTATAGGCACACGCTGGATTGTCTCCTCACGGACACCAAATAGTCCTGTGGCAACCTGTGTGATCATATGGTCATCGTAAGGCCTGAACCTCTCCATATAACCTCCCTCGCCTGAGCATGAGAAAGTGTTCCATGCTGTGGCGGCACGCACCTTTGACAGCTGGGTGACATTACTTACTGAGCCAAAGGACATACCTCCCCCGTACCATGGCACGTCGATCTTAATCTCCGGTCTGCCGTCATTACGTTTGTTAAGATCTATGCTAAGATCAATATCATCACCAGTGACTTTAACAGGAGGCTTATCAGGAAATTTCAGGCGCAAACGGTCAAATCCGCCTTCTGAATCCCCTGTTTCATATTCATAGTCAGTATCTTCAGGGAGGATATTGCCTGTTTCTGCCATATACCATGTAGCAAGGATAATATCTGATGTCCAGCGGTAATCTCCCAGAGCTTCCATCATAGGATTCAGAACTAACCGTAATGCTCCGTGCGGGCATTTGGCGACACAGAAATTTTCTGTCTTCTCGCACACAAAGCCGTTGCACTTATAGCTTTTTGGCATGGCAAATAACTTATAGCCGGGTTTAAGGACATGCACTCCTTTCTGGCAGACTTTGACGCACGTGCCGCACATCCGGCACTTCTCCTCATCACGAAAAATGATGTATTTTGCCACTTCATTAAGATGCCTTGCAGGGCAGGGGTTGATTTCCCTTTTGACTTCCACCTGAGGCACACGGCTGTCTAAAGTCTTTTCAGGTAAAACCTCTTTCAGGTTGGCTTTATGTACTGAATATTGGTCCATATATTTCATTCTGAAGTTCTTCATAAAACATTGCACGTCCGACATCACCGCGCAGGCGCCGGGCTTCACGCATACCCATAGCGCCCATAACCTCCACAAGCTGCCAGTGCCAGGCTCCCATTAAATTTGTCATCCTGCCGGCAGCATAGTCAATATCAATATCATTATCAAGTTTGGCAGGGCAGTGATCTCCGGGCTTGCAGTTATCGCACAGATGGCATTCAAGAGCAATTAATAAGGGAAGGTTAATGGAAACCAGATCAGCCCCGCAGATCATTGCCTTGGCCAAATGCTCCGGCAATCCTATTCCTCCGCCTGCTATAAGAGTGACCTCATCCCTTTTTTCATTTTTAATTAACCTGCCGTGAATATCCCTGATCATATCCTTAATAAACCTTGGATTTTCCACTCCTATCTCATTCCCGTTTAAGTCTGCAACGAGATGCAGTACATCAACATCATTATCTATCAGTTCTATTGACCTCCCGATACTTGCAGGGGTTAGCGGCACCCTGACTGCGATAACTATTTCAGCATTACCGGCCCTTATACTGTCAATGTGTTTTTTAATACCTGGCTTATCAGGTATCTCAACCAACCGGGTTTTATTTAAAATCTCCTGCGGGATATCAGGGCCATCCTCACTTAGATGAAAGGCAATATGAGGCAGGTACTTTTCATCATAGTTTCTGAGGTCTTTCCATTTTCCGGAGTCAATTAATGCTATCAGGCCTGTTCTTTTTGCTGCTTCAATAATGTATGGCTCCAGCCTGGGAAGTGTATGCAACGGGGATGACATATCAAAAATAACAGGGAGAGGTAATGACAGGAGGGAGGATAGGTGAGATGATAATTTGCCATCATCAAAGGTCAGGTAGAAAGGTTTTCTGCCAATATCAACTGAAGTACTGATGTATTCACGTCCGTGAATACCGTCGCGCGTAGGCCGTACAATTTCTGACATGTCAGTCCACATAGAGTCAAACCCATGCCCTGCAAATTTACCACCATACCCTGCACCTGAAACAGGCACTTTGCCGGTTTCTGCCTGCAGCCATGTTGTTCTCAATATTTCCGGCTCCCAGTATTTGTTGCCCAGCTTCTTATACTCAGGATTAATAGTTAAACGCAGTATTCCCTTGGTGCAATTCTGAACACAGGAAAGGCAGCCCATGCATTCGTAATATATTGTATGTATACCATCCAGACTTCTGATGTATTTGCTCTCTTCACGGTATTTGTCATAAATACAGGCTTTTTTTACGCAATTATGGCATCTTGCGCAGTCCTCACGCCAGTCAACTATGCCATACTTGCCAATGCGGGGAAGCCTCGGCGGAATATGATTCGTTTCAATATGATATTTCTCCGGCATTTCTCATGTTTTACAACCCTGCTGCAGAAATCAAATCAGCAATAATATTTTCTTTTCCCCCTGATATTATATGTATACCCTGAAGACCCTTCATTCCCTTTATTTTTTTAATAGTATCAATGCATATTGACATGCCTGTTTTTTTCTGTGCTTCTTCATTACCGGCATTTTTTAATTTTTCCATGTATTCTTCAGGGATATAAAAATCAGTGTGTTTTTCAGCAAGTTCAACAGCCTCAGTATAACTTTCCAAAGGATAAATTCCTGCCAGAATAGCTGTCTTTTTTATAAGCCCCTCTTTATCGGCTGCATCAAGCCATTCCTTAAACTGTACGGTATCAAAAACAGCCTGGGTTTGTATGAATCTTGCCCCGGCCTGTACTTTTTTTGCTAAACGCAGAATATTAAGATCCAGAGGCCTGAGGTATGGATTGGCCGCTGCTCCGGCAAGCATGGAAAAACCGCCTTCAATTTTTGAACCATCCATTAATGTTCCTTCTTTATTCATGTGCGAGATGATATCTATAAGCTGGATAGAATCGATATCGTAGACATTGTCGGATTCAGGCATAACTGACAATGACTGGTGATAACCTGACAGGCATAAAATATTTTTTATGCCCAATGCAGCGGCGCCAAGTATATCTGATTGCAGTGCTATACGGTTACGGTCGCGGGTAACAATCTGAAAGACAGGCTCCACTCCTGAATGGCTTAACATTACCGAAGCAGCCAGACTGGACATTACAGGTCCGTAAGGATTATCGGAAACATTGACAGCCATTGCCCCGCAATTTTTCAAAGCCTCAAGAATTGAAATATTTGTCCCGGCTTTAGGTAAATATTCGGCTGTAATAATAAACTCTCCTTTTTCAATCTTATTTTCCAGTAGATTTTCTTTCTTCATTTACGTAATCTTCTAAACAGTTATTTTTTTGGGCTGAAGTGATTTTCTAATCTTATCCCGGTAATTTATAATCTCTGATATGATGTTTTCTGAATTATTAGCCTCAGATGCCCGGATAGTTATTATTCTTTCCATTCCCATACCGGCCTCTGCAAGAATTGAGTTCACTGCATCAGTGCGTTTTTTAGCGCGTAAGTTACCTTCCAGGTATTTACAGCTGCCAATAGACATGTTAAGATTATTACTCCATCAGCACCGGTTTCAATAGACTTAAGAATGTATTGCAGGTCTGCTTTTCCGGAACAGGGAAGGCTAATCATCATGAGCTCGGTCCCCTCAATCTTCTTATTGTATTTTGCGATTTCATCCGGTGTAATACTATTTACACAATAAAAAAAGACAAATTTCAGGGGGACATTATTCATTCCTCAGCATATAAAATTTTGTTACCTTTTAATTTTAAAATTTCAAAAATATCAAAATGAAAATTAAAATTCATAATAAATGAAATAATTGAATGAACAACTTACAAACTGAAATTACAGCTAATATTTATCTTACAGAATGACAAATTATTAACTGTAAAACCTTAAAGAACTATTAATATGTAATAAAGAATATTCCCCTATCTGCGAACAATCAATTTTTCTGTACTGAAATAGTTTTGACTTGTAATCTTTAATATATAATTCCCCTCAGGTAATTCAGAAATATCAATATTGGTGTCTGCGTTTTTCAGATTACCGGAAATTAATACTTTACCTTCCAGATTAAATATTTCAAATTTTGTATTCTTATCAGTCAATAACTTTTTAATTCGAACAGATAAGTCATCTCCTGCCGGGTTTGGGTAAAATGAAACATTGTTATTTAAATTATTGCTAAGGTCTTTAACAGAAATAGGTCCCTGGCCGATTACTGATAACTCTGACAGGTATATCTGGTCTCCGCTTGTTGAAGCGTTTCCATTTGCACCATTAAATGCGCCATAAAAAGTCACAGGCACTGCATCACTTTCAGGTGCTACCCATTTGAACTGAACCACAAAAGTACTGTCAGCTACGGCAAGTCCTTTTTTATGTGTAATATAATTGGCAGCTACTTTTGTGTTTACATTATCAACAACGAGGAAAGTGCCCGCTTTACCAAGTCCCTCATTTTCAGCAGTTATCTCGAAGCCAAACAATGATGCTTCACTATCTGTCATTGTTACTTCAAAATTAAAGGTATCACCTATAGTATATCCCTCGGCAGGAATATCAGAAGTTATCCAGCCTTCAACTGCAATATCACTGCTCCCTGAATGACACTGGCTGCAGGTTGCTCCGTCAAGCGGAGAGCCGGTCTTGCCTCCGGGAGTACCGCTTGAATATTTTACTGATGATATTAATATAACAGATACCAGAAAACCCAGTACCATTAATATCAATAATACAGATAACTTTTTCATAGATAATTATTTATATTTATAAATAGCTGAAGTAAATTTAGGAAATATATAGGTTAATAGCAATATTTTAACATTTAAGGAGGGACAGGGGACAGGCACCTTTCAAAGGTGACTGTCCTCTGTTCTGATTAGCTAACAATTAAAATAATATTTTAATTTCATATTCATGATATTTTATTAATATTACACAGTAACTTTGTGAAATATTTTTTAGCTAAGAATAGAATTATATTATTAATATGCTGTTTCTGAATAAATGGGGATAAGGATAATATTACTGACCTTAGGGGCAATCTTTTATCCTCAGATTAAATCAAAAGTCAGAAAATCAAAGGAGGATCAATTTTAGAAAAGTATTATGCATAGCCTAAAAATCATAATAATTAACTAATCAAATAAATTAAGATCAGAAAATGAAGAATCTACATGCCAATAGAGCCAAAAAGAACGGGCAGTTGGCAAACATATCATTAGGTCCTGTGAAAAATCTGGAAAAATATCTTCAACCTGACTGGTGGCGGAGAATATTTAATTCCATGTACTTGAAAACTGATGCAGATGTTGTAGAGGACAGGGTGATTACCAGTTTTGAGATAGATATGTTTATGGATATATTAAAATTTTCACAGGATGATGCAATTCTTGATTTGGCCTGTGGCCAGGGAAGGCATACACTGGAACTTGCACGCAGGGGATTTAAAAACCTGCATGGCATGGACCGTTCACATTATCTTATACGCAAAGCAAAACAGGCAAATAACACAGAAGGATTATCAGCAAATTTCAAGGAAGGGGATGCCCGTAAATTACCTTATCAGCCTGATACATTTGATGTTGTAATGATTCTTGGAAATAGCTTCGGCTACTTTGAGAGCATTGATGATGACATAAAAATATTAAAGGAGGTATTCAGGGTATTAAAGCCATACGGGAAGTTTTTAATTGATGTTGCAGACGGCAATTATCTTAAAAAGCACTATAATCCGAGAAGCTGGGAATGGATTGATAAAAACCATTTTGTTTGTCGTGAGCGTTCCATAGCCAGCGATAACCAGCGGTTAATATCACGTGAGGTGATTACAAACAGCAAAAAAGGAGTAGTCGTCGACCAGTTTTATGCCGAACGTTTATATACCAGGGAAAAGCTTCAGGATATTTTACAGAATGCAGGATTTAGCAATATTGATATTCATGACGGCTATGCAACAAATTCGAACAGGAATCAGGATCTGGGAATGATGGAGAGAAGAATCATCATATCTTCTTCTGTTATAAAAGAATGGACACCTGTGAAAGAGAAGTCCGCTGAAGCAAAAAATGTGGTTATTATTCTTGGAGATCCAAAAAAGCCCGATCCTGTGAAACCGGATACAGTTTTTGATGAGGATGATTATACTACAATCCAGAATTTGAAAATCTCATTAAGCTCATTGAAAGGATATAAGTTTACATATCTTGATAACCATGATACACTTGTTACAGATCTGGTTAAATTAAAGCCGAAAACAGACTATGTTCTTAACCTTTGTGATGAGGGTTTTTACAATGATGCCAAGAAAGAATTACATGTCCCTGCTTTACTGGAAATGATGGAGATACCATATTCAGGCTCCAACCCTCAATGCCTTGCATATTGCTACGACAAATCATTGGTGCGTGGTATAGCCAAAGAAATGGGAATACCTGTTTCGGATGCTTTTTATATTAAACCGGGAGATAATGTTTTTGAAATGAATATCGAATTCCCGGTCATTGCAAAACCTAATTTCGGAGATTCAAGCTTTGGTATTACTCAGAAAAGCGTTGCATATACCCTGGAAGAACTGGATGATGCTATTGTTAAGATCAGGGAGCAGTTCGGGTATGATAAGCCTCTTCTTGTGGAGGAATTTCTGACTGGTAAAGACCTGTCATTAGGTCTTATAGGTAATCCCCCTGAGTCATATACAATACTTCCTATTATTGAAGAAGATTATTCAAAGCTTCCTGAAGGATTGCCAAAGATATGCGGTTATGAAGCCAAGTGGATGCAGGATTCACCGTATTTTAAACTGCTACGTTCAATTCCTGCTCAGTTAAATGATAAAATAGAAAAGCTGATTATCGAATTCAGTCTTAGACTTGCTGAAAGGCTGGATTGCAGGGATTATGTGAGGTTTGACTGGCGGCTTGATTCAAAGGAAATACCTAAACTGCTGGAAGTTAATCCAAATCCTGGATGGTGCTGGGATGGCCATCTGGCAAAAATGGCAGAATTAGAAGGGCTCAACTATCCTGATATGCTTAATGCAATATTAAATGCTATTGAACAGCGTATTAACCTGGTTTCGATAAACAGTAAAATTAAAATAGCTGAAGCTGCAAGTCAATCTTCGTAGTGAAGATGTGCAATATAACTCAGTGAAATTTAATTTCAATTGCATCGCATTAGCAGGCTATGCTTTTTTAATTTCTTTTTAATCCGGTTTTCATCCCATTTTTATCCTGCAAACATAACTTGCCAGATTCTGACAAAATAAAAGAATAAGGCAATGAAAAGACTAATATTAGTTTGTGCACTGCTGTTAAGTATCATAGCGATTGCACAGAATGATGAACTACCCTCAAAGGTTAGCGACGTTTTTGGCAAGCAATATCCAAATGCCAGAAGTATTAACTGGTATGCTGAGAATGACAATTACAAGATAGAGTTTGATATGGGGAGTGACAGTTACACTGCGTTATACTCTGCTGCGGGAACCTGGATTGAAACAGGGAAGGTTATATCGGATGCAGAAATCCCACCGGCAGTAGTTAATGCTTTTAATAAAAAGTATGCGGGCAGTGAAATTTCTTTTGCAGAACTGGTCGAAACAGTTAACAAGGAGACTTTTTACAGGATAAATGCTTACTCGGATGATGAATATTATATTATCACCGCAAAACAGAGCGGGGAAATTGTCAAGGTTGAATAAATAGGGACAGCGCCCCGGGGGCGCTGTCCCTATTTATGTCGGGATGGTGAGATTCGAACTCACGACTTCCACGTCCCGAACGTGGCGCGCTAACCTGGCTGCGCTACATCCCGAAGCTGATATTGTTAACAAATATACATGCTGCCTGAACAAAATCCCGCGTAACTAATCGTCAGGCAGAATAAAATTTTCCGATAATAACAACTCCCTGTCTATAGTAACCACACCAGACTTTTCACATACGATACCGCCTGCAAGATTTGCCAGCGTTGCGATTTGCCTGGGTGTTAAATCAGCAATATAACTTAATGCAGCAGTGGCAATTACCGTGTCACCTGCCCCCGAAACATCCGCAACATCACGAATAACCGCAGGAACTACATGGTAGCTTTTATTATCACTTATGAGTATACCTAACTCTGACAGGGTTATTAATACCAGCTCAAATGAACCTTTCTTGTGCAATATTTTTGCACCTTCAAAAATTGATTTGAAATCATTTTTATTTGACCTGAAATTTAATCCTGCAGTAAGCTCCTTAAAATTAGGCTTAAATAATGTTGCGTTTTTATAGTTATTGAAATTTCTTTTTTTCGGATCAATAAACGTAGGAATACTTTTAGAATTAGCATGCCCGATAACCTTTTCAATTAAATTCGGGGTTATAACTCCTTTATCATAATCCTGAAAAATTATGGCATCAATCCTCATTCTGCCTGAAACTGATAATATCCTGTCTATTAACTTTTGCTCCAAATCTTTGGATATATAATCATCTATTTCCTGGTCAACTCTGATCAATTGCTGATTATTGCTTATTACTCTTGTCTTTATGGTTGTCGGACGGTCATCTGATTCAATAACGCCATCCATTATAAAATTCCGGGTTTTCAGTAAATCCTTAAAGATCTGACCATTATCATCTTTTCCTGTGACAGAACATATAACCGCTGTAGCACCAAGTGACTGTATGTTTTTGGCAACATTGGCTGCACCACCCAGCCTGTTTTCCCTCTTTGTGCATGAAATAACCGGCACCGGCGCTTCAGGTGAAATCCGGGTAACATCTCCCCATAAATATGAATCTACCATAACATCCCCAATGATCATAACATTGTATTCACAGAAAATGTCAAGTATATCTTCAAGATTTCTTTTCACCGAGATTAATTTATTAGAGAGCAAAAATATAATTTTTAACGCTTAAGAATTCATTTTCGTATTTTTTTTTGCTGAAGGGCGCTGTCCCTTTTTTATTGTCCGGTAAGTTCTTTGATTCTTTTTCTGAGCTCTGATACTTCTTTTTTCAGTTCTTCTTCGCGGCGTGCAGATTGCTCCTGAGTAGCTCTCAGCTCTTCCATGTTTTGCCTCATTTCTTCCTCCTGAGATGACATCTCTGCCTGCTGCTGTGATCTTTCAAGAAGCTCTGCAGCCTGAATATTGCTTTTTACAGATGAGATCGTTGCAGCAATGCTCTCGCTAACCCTTTCAATAAATTCTATTTCATGAGGCAGATATTCATTGAAGGAGGCAATTTCAATAATTCCGTAAATAATATCATTATATACAAGAGGAATAAGTAAGAGGCTCCTGGGATTTTCATTTCCCAGTCCTGAAGTGATTTTTATATAATCATTGGGAATTTCAGTCAGATAAATCTTTTCTTTTTCCTGGTAGCACCTGCCAACAAGCCCTTCTCCCACTTCTATTTTTTTCTCAAGGAATTTTTTACTGTCATAGGCGTAACAAGACGACATTTCAAGGTAAATATGATCCTTGTCATTGTCATTAATTATAAACATCCCTCCCTGGTTAGAGTTGGTATATTTTACCATATTGCTGATTATGTTGTATGATAATTCTTCCAGGTTATTCTTGCCCTGGCGAAGGATATCACTGAACATAGCTATACCCTGGGAAGCCCAGTGCCGCTGGTTGTCTTCGACCTTTCTCTTTTCCTCCTCTTCAGTGGCCTTTTTAAGCTCTTCGCGCATCTCAAGCAATGAATTACCCAGAACATCATCTTCGCTGAGAGGTTTAAATTCACTGTCAAAATTCCCTTTGCCGATCTCCAGGGAGAAATTAAAAATATCCTTCAGCCCCTGAACCACAAGATTCAGGGCTTTGGCCATTTGCCCTATTTCATCCGAGCCCTCTTTTAACTTTTCTTTGGGTAATATACCCTTACTCATTGACAACAGAATGTTTTTGGTATGATTGATAGGCCGTGCAAGAGATGTTATAGTAAGTATGCCAATGATAATTGCAGCAATAACAAGCAGGAGGCCCATTAAAATTATTCTTGCTTTAAACTCTTTAAAGCTTTTTACCATATCTGTCCTTCCCTTCTTAACAATATCCTCAATCTCGCTGGACAGGACCGCAATATTGTCCAGGATTCTTTGCGTGACAGTCATTATCTCGCCACCTTCTTCAGCCATTGTCGTAACCTCAAACCATACAAAGGGGTCATCATAACTTTCAAAACTGCCTAATTGCTCCATTACATATTGATGTTTAGGGAATAATGTGTCAACTATTGCCGAATCAATATGCAGAAGCAATGTTTTATGTTCAGGTTTATCCCATAATTGTTTGCTATAATAATTTTTTAATGTATCCATGATCTCATTATAGCCGGTTTCATGCAATTCCTTGAGTTTTAACTTGTCAGGTGTATCGGTAAGTTTTTCAATAAACACCCAGGACTTGATTAACATACGTGAGTCATTTATCTGTGCGTATAAATCATTTATAAATGCCAGGGAGGGGGAATAAATATTTGTTGTGTTTTCATTTACTTTTCTGCTTTCTTCAAGGGCGCTGCTTGTCATAAGGGCATTTATTACTGCGGCTATTGTCATAATACCAAAGCCAAGGCCTATCTTAGCTGCAATTTTTAATCTCATAGCATGGATGGTTTAAATTATTGTATGTATCTAATATCTAAATTAGTAATTTTTTGAATATTTATTATTGTATATAAATTAAAGCAATTTAATAAATAATTTCATCCGTTTAAAATTAATTTTCATTTATTGCTTTCTCCAGTCTTTTAAGTGCTGTTTTTAATTTTTCCCGCGGACAGGCAATATTCATTCTTTGGAAACCGGCACCTTCTTCTCCGAACACAGGACCGTCACTTAATCCGAGTTTTGCCTTTTCAATGAAGAATTTTTTTAGTTGAGCCGGCTCCATCTCTAATCCTCTGCAATCCAGCCAAACCAGATAAGTTGCTTCAGGTTTTACCGGCCTTATAACAGGGATATTGTCAGCCAGATATTTTGTGAGATAGTCCAGATTGCTGCGGATGTAATCCATTAATTGCCCAATCCATTCATGGCCCTGATTATAGGCAGCTTCCAATGCAACATTGCCAAATATATTTCCTCCGCCGACATGTATATGCTCAAGAATACTACTATACATCTTAAGTAACCTGTCATTTGAGGAAATTACCACTGAGGTTGATAATCCCGCTATATTAAAGGTTTTACTGGGAGCTATAAATGTAACAGTATTTTTTGCTGTTTCTTCATTGAGGGAGGCAGTGGGTATATGTTTATGCTCCCTGAAAAACAGGTCGGAATGAATCTCATCAGAGATAATAAGAATATTGTTTCTTATACATATTTCTGCCAGTTCTGCCAGTTCTTCCCTTGTCCATACATTACCTGTAGGATTATGCGGACTGCAAAGGAAGATCATCTTTACCCTGTCATCAATTTTTGATCTCAGGTCATTATAATCCATATAATATCTTCCGTTCTTAAGCTGCAGAGGATTATTAACCAGAATTCTGTTATGATTTGTAATTGCCGAAAAAAAGGGAAAATAAACAGGCTGCTGTACAATCACTTTGTCTCCCGGACTGGTATATGCCAGTACTGCCATATTCAGAGCAGGGACAACACCGGGGGAAAAATCAATCCACTCTTTTTTTATTTCCCACCCATGCATAAATTTCAACCACCTGATTACTGAATTATAAAAGCTGTCAGATCTATAGGTATAGCCAAAAATACCATGCTCAAGCCTTTTCTTTATAGCTTCGCAGATAACTGCAGGAGTCCTGAAATCCATATCTGCCACCCACATCGGGATAACATCTTCAGTGCCAAAATATTTTTCACGCAGATCATATTGATAACAACTGGTATTCTCTCTTTGAATAATTTCATTAAAATCATTTTCCATACTGAATATTTATAGTTTCTTAATGATAAGTTGAGATGAATGTTATTGGAGAGCTAATTTAATTATCTTTGAAATAAAGTATGGGTATTTTATTTTAATTACACCAATTAAATTCTGCAGCGAGGAAAGGATCATAATGTGTAAAAGCGGGTGATTATTCTTATATAGTAATTATTAGATGGATTTCATAAGAACAAAGAAAAGCCTTGGCCAGCATTTTCTGAAAGATAAAAATGTGGCAAGGAAAATAGTGAGCAGCCTCACTTTAAAAGATTATTCCGGCATACTGGAGATTGGTCCGGGCACAGGCATACTTACAGAATTTATATTAAATCTTGGAGTGCAGGATGTTTTCTTTGTTGAAATTGACTCTACTGCTGTGCAGATACTTAACAGGAATTTCCCGGGATTAAAAAATAAAATTATTCATGATGATTTTTTAAAGCTGGATTTAAAATCATTGTTCACAGGTAAATTTGCGATTATTGGGAACCTGCCATATAACCTGTCAAGCCAGATATTTTTTAAAATTTTGGATAATAAGGAACAGGTTGTTGAAGTAATCTGCATGGTGCAGAAAGAAGTGGCACAGAGAATCAGCTCACCCCCGGGAAGCAGAGAATATGGGATTTTAAGTGTTCTATTGCAGGCGTATTACAATATTGAATATTTATTTACAGTTGACAGAAATGTTTTTTCCCCGAAGCCAAAAGTAACATCTTCAGTACTAAGATTTTTGCGAAATGAAAGGAAAGAATTAAATTGCAATCCGGAATTATTTGTGCAGGTTGTAAAAAAAGGATTTAACCAGCGCAGAAAAATGCTCAGGAATTCATTAAAAAGTATTTTGGTAAATTTGGAGGCTGACAATCAAATATTTCAGCTTCGTCCGGAGCAGCTGACAGTGGATCAGTTTGTTGACCTGACGAATTATATTGAAAAGAGATTAAAAAAGGCTAATTAAGATAAGTTATTAATGCACTTTAAATTAACAAGGGAATATATTGACAAGTTAAGGGAGGCTGTCAGCAATAATGATAACCCGGCTGTATTTAATATGGTAAAGGAGCTGCACCCTGCTGATATAGCCGAAATATTTGGGGAGATATCAAATGAGGAGGCAAAATTCGTTTATCTTCTTCTTGATAGTGAAACGGCAGCAGATGTATTGATTGAGATGGAGGAAGATGACAGGGAGAATTTTCTGGAAATATTACCCGCTGAGATAATTGCCAAGGAAGTTATTGGCCAGATGGATTCTGATGATGCAGCTGATGTTATTGGTGAGCTTTCGGAACAGAAACAGGAAGAGATTCTGCAGAGTATTCATGATGTTGAACAGGCAGGCGATATTGCTGACCTGCTTAGTTATGATGAAGATACTGCGGGAGGGCTGATGGCCAAGGAGCTGGTTATGGTCAATGAAAACTGGAATATGAATACCTGTATGAAAGAAATAAGAAAACAGGCTGCAGAGATAGATGAAATGTATTA